>NZ_SOHG01000039.1:0-11075 GCF_004403155.1 Cryobacterium sp. Hh7
AATCTCAGCCCAATCATCCAATTTGATCACCTTCCATAATGGTTGGTGGCCCTGTTTTCAGTTGGCGCTTTTGGCCCTGTTTTCAGTCGGCGTTAACAAATCACCCGGGTTTCACGCGAGGCCCCTACGAGACGGGGCTTTCATGAGCGTTACTTCTCAGACGGAGGCGCTCGTACGGGCGCACGATCCCTATGCGCGCCCGGTAGAGGAGGTGCTCGCGGATCTCGAATCGAAGCCGCAGGGCTTGAGCGTCAGCGCTGCAGAGAAACGGCTGGTCGTCTATGGTCCGCCGGGGCCGGGCTTGCCTGCTAGCGGCGGTGGGATTCGAAGCACCCGGTGTGGACGTTGGTCGGGATGTTCACTCGCGGACGGCTCCTGCCGCCGCACCTGCGAATCGGTGCCGGGGCGTTCTCATGCACCCAGAAACTGTTGTCAACGTGACGACCGTCATGATAAGCGCCGTCACCGGTGACGATCACTACGTCACAGTGCCGAGCGCACCCGCCCTTCTCATCGTCAATCCCGATGACGCCTCATTGTCATCCAACGCGACGAACATCAGCGACCTCGATTCTTGCCGCTTGCAGTTGGCCAGCCCCTACGCGGGTGGTGCGGTAGTGCTTGTGCGGACTTTGAATGTGGTGGGCACGAGGTGCCGCACCATTTCGTTAGCTGGAGTCGGCTTGCTGAGCTCGCGCATCATGATCTCCACTGCAAGTGTGCCCTGGCTACGCGGACACTGACGCACCGTCGTGAGACCGAACATGGCGGCAAGGTCATGATCATCGATACCAACGACCGAAAGCTGTGTGGGAACATGAATTCCAAGTTGCCGAGCGGCAATCATAATTCCGATTGCGATCTCGTCGCATCCGGCGACGATCGCGGTGGGACGCGTTCTCGGATTGGCAAGCACGGATAGCGCAGCTTCGTAACCTCCGGGAATGCTGAAGGGCGAGGCCAGAAAATCATCCTGCACGCTCACTCCAGCGCTTTCAAGAGCAGCGCGGAACCCTGCGAGCCTTTTTTCGTGCACGCTAAAGTCTATTTGTTCGGCTAGGTCTCCGCCGAGATGCATGATACGCGTGTGGCCGAGCCCGAGCAGATGGTCAGTTGCGAGTCGCGCAACTTCAACGTCGTCGATGCTCAGTGTTGAGGTGCCCGTGATCGGGCCACCAATACCGACAATGGGCTTCCCCAGTGAGTGAAGCATCTGAACCTCGTGCGTGGTAAGGGCGATGCTCACTGCGATCACGGCATCCACACGCTTGCGAACCAGGAAGTAGTCGAAAACGCGCCGTCGCTGATCCGGGTCAGGGCTGAGGCGGTACAGCGTTAGGTCATACCCCGCATTGATGAGAGCGGCCTGGATTCCTTCGAGTACCTCGGCGAAGAACCAACGATTGATGTAGGGGACGACCACTCCGACATTACGGGTTTGTCCGGTGACGAGACTTGCCGCATTCGATGAGACCACGTAACCGATGGCCGCGGCCGCCTGCACGACTTTGTCTTTCGTTGCAGCGGAAACATACCCTGATCCACTCAATGCGCGGGACGCCGTAGATTTCGACACTCCCGCCATGCGAGCGACGTCGGAAAGTGCGCTCACTCGGTTCCTATCATTGGGGGCTCCTATGGGATTCTAGCCTAGCCTTGATTCGTGGTCTGTGGAATTGGGTTGCTTCAGGTTCTTTCCGGGTGGTGGGTTTTGCTGTCATCGGGGGTTTAGAACTGTTTTCGGCGTTATTGCGGCGACGATGACGTCATGGTGAGTGCCCCACGCTTGGCGAGTGGCTTCGCATGGTCGCCGACGCAATGAAGGAAAACGCTCGTGACCGAGCGGAGTTCAAGGCGACGGTGGATCGGTTGGAGCAAGAGAACATGACGTTGCGTTCCCGGCTGGATAAGAACTCGACAACTCCTCGAAACCGCCCCGCACGGACAGTTTCAGCAAACCCACCAGTAAGGCCCCGTCGCTTCGCGAAGCGTCGGGTAAACCGCAAGGGAAACAGGCTGACGAGACTTAGACTGCGCGTGGGCGACGGCCTCGCCGGCCAAACGCCGAGGCCCGCGGATGCGATCCAGAGAAAGACCATAATGCTGACCAATTCGATCAGCACCGGCATATTTGGCGTGTTTGAAGGCGGGAACAGCCCCTGGTCGAACGCTTCCTTCGTTAACAGTGGGGGAGCGCGCTGATGGCGGCACCGACCAGCACCAACGCGATGGTGAGCGTGGTCTTGTGCGGACCGAAGAGGTGGTGGATACGACTCAGCAGGTCCGGGATTTTCGGCGCACCCCCATTTTCTTGCTTCTGGTCATCGACGTCTTGCCGGCTGACGCGCGTGCGCGCCTTGCCGTATCTGCCTACTAGTGCCGCTCGCTCCCTAACTCTAGCTACCGCAGTTTACCCCTTTGAAGATCCCGCGAGCAGGCCGCGCACGAAGTAGCGCTGCAGGCTGAAGAATACGATCAGCGGCACGATTAGTGAGATGAATGCCGCTGCCGGCAGCCTCTCCTGGTTTCGGCCAAAGTTGCCAACAAGTTCCGCCAAGCGCTGGGTCAGAGGAGCGACATCCACTGTTCCGCCAGAGAAGACGAGCGCCACTAGCAGGTCGTTCCACACCCATAGGAACTGGAAGATGCCGATGCTCGCGATCGCCGGCATCGCCAGCGGAATGATGATGCGGAAGAACACCTGCGTGTTGCTGGCACCGTCGACCCTGGCGGCCTCTATTACTTCTGCTGGAATCTCGGAAATGAAGTTGTGCAGCAAGAAGATGCACAGGGGCAAACCGAAGATGGTGTGGGCGATCCACACCGCAGGGAACGTTCCGCTGATGCCTAGTACCTGTGAGAAAATCTGCAGCAGTGGGATGAGTGCCATCTGCAGCGGCACGATCTGCAGCGCGAAGATCAGCACGAAGATCGCACCACTTCCTCGAAACTTGATCCAGGCAAATGCGTAGGCCGCCATAGTGGCCAGCGCTATCGGGAACAGCGTTGCCGGGATCGCCACAACGAGCGAGTTGACGAAGTACGACCCGAGGTTGGCGGATGAAGCCCCACTGGAGAACAGCACGTCACCATAATTCTCGAACGTGAAGCTGGGGTTGGTGAAGATCATCCACCAGCCAGTACTGCTGATGTCGTCTGCCGTGCGGAAAGACGACACGAACAGCCCGAAGGTCGGGATCGTCCACACGGTCGCGATGATGATCGCAGCGAATGTCGCCCACCGTGATGTCAGCCGTTGTTTGACCCGGTTCCCCTTGCCCCCGCCATTTGCTGCACGGGGTGCGACAGGCGAATTTAGCTCTGCGACCGTTGCTGCGTTTGCGGTGCTCATCGGATCTCCTTCTGCTTGCGCATGACTCTCACGTTGTAGATGACGATAGGCAGCACCATGATGAACAACACGAGCGCCAGCGCCGAGCCCTGCCCGAACTCACCACGGTTGAAGGCCTGGGTGTACATTTCGTTGGCGATAACGCTCGTGTCGAAGTTTCCGCCCGTCATCGTTCGAACAATGTCGAACACCTTCAGCGTCGCAATCGAGATGGTCGTGACAACCACGACGAGGGTGCCCCGGATCCCGGGAATGGTGACGTTGATGAACTGCTGCCAGGCGTTAGCCCCGTCGAGCCGTGAAGCCTCAATAATCTCGACAGGCACTCCCTTAATGGCGGCAGACAGCAACACCATCGCGAAACCGGTCTGGATCCAGACCATGACCACGATGAGGAAGAAAGTGTTCCACGGAGAGTTGATGAGGAACTGTAGTGGCTCCCCACCGAACCAGACGATGACCTGGTTGAGAAGACCGATCTGTTCAAAGCCCTCAGCACGGTACTCGTAGACGAACCGCCAGATTATGCCGGCGCCGACGAAGGAGATCGCCATCGGCATGAAGACGAGCGACTTGAGCACCTTCTCGCCCTTGGACTTGTCGATAAAGACGGCGTAGGCCAGACCGATTGCCGTGGAGGCGGTTGGCACGAGGGCAACCCAGATGAGGGTATTACCCAAGGTGGTGAGAATCTGCGGTTGCGTGAACATCCAGACGAAGTTGTCGATGCCCACGAAATCGCCCGTACGGTTCGTGAAGGAAAGGTACGCGGTTCGCACCGCTGGGTAGACCAGGCCGACCGCTAGAAGGATGATCGCCGGGGCGACGAAGGCGATGAGCTGGAGGGCATCCCGACCTCGCTTAGGTGCCCGATCGACGAGGAATAAGACCAGTCCGATAACTGCGGCGAACGCCACGAGCCCAATGACCAGCAGGCCCATCTTTTCCCAGAGTCCGCCCCAGAAGTCGCCGCGGGCTGCCAGGGGCAGCACGCCGAAGACGGGGAAAACCTGGCTGTGCACTATCAACGCTGACACGCGCAAACCTCCATTGGATGCGAACCACGCCACTGACGACCTGGCCCGCTAGGCATAGGCGCAGCGGGCCAGGTCAGTCAAATAGTGAGGATGTTACGGGAAGGTACTGTCGATAGACGTTAGTACCTCGTCGGTGCTGCGCGTTCCCGTAACCCAGTCAACCATTCCAGTCCAGAAGGAACTAGTACCCACTGCGGCCGGCATTAGGTCGGATGCGTCAAAAGCGAAGACAGTGTCTTCACCTTGAAGAATCTCAATCGATGCCTGCCCGAGCGCGGATCCGGCCAGCGACGGGTCAAGACCCTTGTTCGCGCTGATCACACCGCCGATGGCAACACGCTCGTTGGCCCAGGTGTCGCTTGAAAGGTAGGTTTGAACCGCGGTGATAGCTTCCGATTCAGCGAAGGCCGCGACAAACTCACCACCACCGGTGACAGAGTTGCCGGCATCCGGGTCTGTCTTGGGGGTAATGAACGCCCAAATGTCTCCATCGGGAGCGACGACGGTGCCCTCAGGCCACTGTGCCTCGTAAAATGAAGCCTGGTGGTGAAGCGAGCAGTTGCCGTCGAGGATGGGCAGGCCTGCGTCGTTGAAGGTGGTCGAGACGATCGAGTTCACTCCACCGAAGCCACCGTTTACGTAGTCCTCATTGAGGAGAATTTCGCCGGCCATGTCGAAGGCGTTCTTGATCTCTGGGTCAGAGAACTTCACGTCTCCGGTAGCCCACTGGCTGTAGACGTCGGCTCCAGCGGTGCGAAGAACGAGGTCTTCGATCCAGTCCGTTCCGGGCCAACCGGTGGCGTCACCGGAACCGAAGCCAACACACCACGGGCGGTAGGTGTCGGTGCTGTTTCCGGCCATGGTCGCGGTCAGCGTCATGAGGTCATCCCAAGTCTCGGGAACGTCATAGCCATTGTCAGAGAAGTCAGACGGCGAATACCACACCCAGCCCTTGACGCTGGCCATGAGCGGTGCGGCGTAGAAGGTGCCGTCGATGGTGCCATAGCCCTTCCAGCTTTCCGACCAGAACTCGTCAACGTTTTCCTCAACTGCTGCGGGACCAGGAACTACGTAGCCGTCGGCAACCAGCCGCTGCAGTAGCCCGGGCTGCGGAATAATCATCAAGTCGGGAGCGTCCCCGGCAGCTGCGCGCACGTTGATTTGGGTCTCAGCTTCCTGAGTGCCCACGTAGTCAATCGTGATACCCGTGCAGGCCTCGAAGTCTGCCCAACTCTCGACGATTTGGTCGGCCTCGATGTCGACGATGGTCGCGTAGAGCTCGACCGTTTCACCCTCGAACGCGCCGTATTGCTCGTACGGTGCACAGTCTGCGTCGGACTCAGCCGGCGTGCCGGGTGCGGAACAGCCCGCGAGTACAAGTCCCAGGACTCCAGCTGTTGCTGCTGGCAAGAGCCAGCGTCGGTGCAAGGTAGAACTCATGTTTCTTCTCCTCATTGAGGTCTGCCCGCACCTTAGGTCAAGGACACGGGGTTCTGTATTGCAGGGGCGGAACCCGATCACAAAACCCGTTTTGTGGTGACTTCATAGGAAACCGGTTCCACAACAAAACCTATGGCACCGAAACGAGCATTGCAAGCCTTAGTGCGAATCGCAATATAACTATTAAGGCACGCCAGGCAATCAGGGTACAGCTCGCACGAGCTTCCTTATTGGTCATACGGCGCATAATCTGGAACCGGTTCCGTAACGAGTCAGATTCTTGGAGATGGCTACGCGTTTCCATGACCGGTCGTGTTCTGTCTCGTGGGATGGCGGTTGTAATCAGGGTCGCGCGGGGATGCAGCTGTTGCCGGTAAACGCGTCGAGTGGGACTGCATAAACCGTGAGTTGCGGCGGTGAATGTTTTGTAAAGTTCCCACTCGTCGTGGACCATCACCCCTGTGACTGAAACGTTCCACCGTTCAACGTTCCCGCCAGTCCCCGCTTCGCATTGATATGGAACACGGTGTGTGTGGTGGTGCCCGCGCAGTGAACCCAGGCGAGGCCGTCGCCCACGCGCAGCCTAAGTCTCGTCAGCATGAGTCGCTGGGCTGGCCATGACTGCCTGCTTGATTAACACGACCGTCTCGGCCAGCAGCAGGGGAGTGCTCTATCCCAGGGAGGACACCTACCCGGTGGACACGGGCGCTGAAACAGATCTTTGAACACCGCGGCGGTGCGGGCGATGGTCCCGGCAATGCCGCGCAATGAACTCTCGCAGCCGCGGCAGATGGTGCCTGCGTGGCGGAGAACCCGGTCAGGTGTTGCCGTCATCGACCGCGAAGCGCCACCGCTGCCGGCCTGTTTCCCTTGCGGTTTACCCGACGCTTCGCGAAGCGACGGGGCCTTACTGGTGGGTTTGCTGAAACTGTCCGTGCGGGGCGGTTTCGAGGAGTTGTCGAGTTCTTATCCAGCCGGGAACGCAACGTCAGTTCTCCTGCTCCAGCCGATCCACCGTCGTCTTGAAGTCCGCTCGGTCACGAGCGTTTTCCTTCATTACGTCGGCGACCATGCGAAGCAACTCGCCATACGTGGGGCACCAACCATGACGTCATCGTCGCCGCAATAACACCGAAAACAGTTCTAAACCGCCGATGACAGCAAAACCCACCACGCGGAAAGAACCTGAAGCAACCCAATTCCACAGAATACCGACGTCCGCCGGTGATGCCGTAGCATTTTAGGCATGACCGGCACCGAACTGAACCCTGGCACCGAATGGTGGCGCACGGCCGTCATCTATCAGATCTACCCGCGGTCGTTCGCCGACGCCAACGGTGACGGTATAGGCGACCTCGCCGGCATCAGCGCGCGCCTCCCCCAACTGCGGGACCTGGGCATCGATGCCATCTGGCTTTCTCCCTTTTATACGTCGCCGCAACGCGACGCCGGCTACGACGTCTCTGACTACTGCAACGTCGACCCGCTGTTCGGGACGCTCGACGACTTCGAGATGCTGCAGCGCACGGCGCACGACCTGGGCATCCGCGTCATCGTTGATATCGTTCCCAACCACTCTTCGAGCGACCACGGCTGGTTCCGGGCTGCCCTCGCCGCCGCCCCGGGCAGCGCAGAGCGCGCCCGCTACACCTTCCGTGACGGCAAGGGCGAGAACGGCGAGCTTCCCCCGAACAATTGGGAATCCGTCTTCGGCGGCCGGGCCTGGACCCGCACGACCGATCCAGACGGCACCCCCGGCCAGTGGTACCTGCACCTGTTCGACAGTAGCCAGCCCGACTTCGACTGGGACAGCGAATGGGTGCGCGAGCAGTTCCGCGCCGTGTTGCGCTTCTGGCTTGACCGCGGCGTCGACGGCTTTCGAGTGGATGTCGCACACGGCCTGATCAAGGCTCCTGGCCTCCCCGATTACACCCCTCCCGCCGAAGGTGGCAGCATGGGCGGCGCCCCGACCGCCCTCGAGCCCGGCATCAGCAACGAATCGCCCGTGACCGCCCCGTACTGGGCGCAGGATGGTGTGCACGAGATCTACCGCGACTGGCACCAGGTGCTCGCCGCCTACCCCGGCGACCGCGTGCTCGCGGCCGAAGCTTGGGTTGACCCGCTCAGCCAGATGGCCAAGTGGGTGCGTCCAGACGAAATGCACCAGGCCTTCAACTTCGGCTACCTCGAGACCCCGTGGAACGGCCCGCTACTCAAAAACGTCATCGACGAGTCGCTCGAAGCCTTCGGTAACGTCGGTGCGCCGAGCACCTGGGTGCTCTCCAACCACGACGTCGTGCGCCACGCCTCCCGGCTCGCCTTGACCGGCAAGAATCTGCAGGGGTACGGCATCGGCCCCAAGACGGTCGGGCTGCCCGATACGGCACTCGGGCTGCGACGCGCGCGGGCTGCATCCGCTCTCATGCTGAGTCTACCGGGCTCGAGCTATCTGTATCAGGGCGAGGAACTCGGCCTGCCAGAGGCCATCGACCTGCCCGACCACGCCCGCGAAGACCCCACCTGGTTTCGTACCAAGGGGGAGCGGTACGGGCGAGACGGATGCCGCGTGCCGATTCCGTGGGAAGCCGCCGCCGAATCGTTCGCCTTCAGCACCGGTGCGAAGAGCTGGCTGCCGCAACCTGCCGAGTGGGCGGGACTGGCTCGCGACCAGCAAAACGGCGTGGCCGGATCGACGCTTGAGCTGTACAAACTCGCACTGCGCCTGCGCCGGGAGCACACCCTCGCCACCGGAACCGTCACGTGGCTCGAAGGCTTCGGCCCCGACGTTGTCGCGTACCGCAACGGCGACGTGACCATCATGGCCAACACGGGCGCAACATCCGTTCAACTACCGGTTGGTGACGTGTTGCTGGCCAGTGAGGAGCTCGTCGGCCGCACCCTTCCAGGTGACACGACCGCCTGGTTGCGCGCCGCTCAGTCATGACCGATGCTGTCGACCGGCCCGACAATGCCGGCAGCATAGCGCTGGCGACGATCGCTGCCCTGCGCGAGCTGAAGTTCGAGCTGACCCGGTTCATGCTCAAACTGCGATCTCCCTTCGGCTCGCCGACCACGAGGTGAGCAGCCCGGGACCAGAACGGAAGATGACCGTCAGGTCGTCTCAAGGCAATAATGCTGTCGAGACAAGGGTTACTTGGCAGTCAGGGCATAGGTGAGGGCCTCGTAGAGGTCATCGCGCCGGACGCCGGCGGCCAGGATGTCGGCCTACTGACGGTCGGTGGATTGCTGGTGCATCGATACGCGCGCGTAGCCGATCAGCTTTGTCACTCTGCTTCTGGGCGTTTCATAACTAACGGTGAGTACTGCAATTCAAGCAGGAGGTTATTTGTGAGACTCGTCGCGCGGCGAGAGTCCGGCCGAGCTGAAAGCGGGTGGCGATGAGAGTGTGGGCAGGGGAGCCATCAGTGCACTCGCAGCGCAAGCCATTCTTCCCCTTCCCGATGTGCTTCGCAGCTGTCGCAGCTCTGGCTGTGATCTTAACCGGTTGTTCCTCGATTGGGCCTCAGGCGAATATTCCGGCTCCAGCGGTTACTTCAACGACCACAGATGAGAAAGGGGCGAGCCTTGAGGCTCGTGCCACGCCGGACCATTTGGTTGTGTCTGCGAGTAGTATCCAGGTCGTCTTGGACGATGGAACGAAGGGTGATGAGTTCGGTTATTTCGAACCCATTGAACCTGTGGTCGCTGCGCTCACGGCTGTGTTTGGGGGAGAACCCGTGATGACCACCTATGAAGGCATCCCTTCGGTTGACTACGACTGGAGTGGAGTGTCGATCGGCACGGACGGGCCTGCGCAACGTCCCACCAATCCGGAGATCATCATGCACGTCACGGCGGCAGAGGTCCATGGAATAGGGATCGAGACCGTTGACGGCATTCAAGTCGGTGATCCGGTAGCTGTTCTAGAAGTTGCCAATCCCTCACATCGTTGGCAGCGTGATGGCGTAGAGGAATTGGTGATCAAGGTGAATTCGGTTCCTGTTACCCCTGAGGACAACGAACGAACGTTTTCCGTGGAACTCAGGTCTTGTCCTTCTGACGGCCCCGTAACCGAGTTTGCTGCCCCAATGAAGAACTTTGAATAATGACCTATTGGCCGCCTGTATTCATTACCGATAGCGAGCCGTTGTAGTCGCTTAAATCTGGCAACGCCCAGCGGGACGTTTCGTGTTGACCAGGAAGAGCGACCTCCCGGCTGCGTGATCGGATGATCGGGTGATCGAACCACGGCGACGAAAGTCAGCACGCCAAGCGCCACCACTGGGTCACGCTTCCGAGGCTAGGCCGGGAGAAGAACTAGCCGGGGGACACGATCAACTCCGTGCTGCTTTCATCCAAATAGTGACATTCCAGTTTTACAGGCCAGAGAGAAAAAGTTCTTGAAGCGGTGCGTTCAAGCACGGCCTGACCGGTATTTTCTGAGAAATAGCACTGTGCTAGTGAGGGTTTCGCGCCTTCTCGGCGGTAGCGATGGGCGGGTCGCAGAGCAAGGTGCCGGCGATGAGGAACGCGGTCAGCCCAGTGTGTGCACGCTTCGGCTCTTGCCTGATCGAATCGAGTGTTGCAGCGTCGGCTGGACTACGCCGCCGACGATGGACAGGATGCTGCCAGCGACATGCCGAGAATGGGCACGGATACTGCTTCGGTGAGGGCTGAGCGACCTGTCCAGTCGCGCTGCCTGCCTGCGTGCTGCAGCGTGCGATGGGTGATGAGGTCGCTGGGAAAAGGAAGCGCGGACCCTCGGGAGAACATCGGTGTCAGCCAGCGTAGATAGTAGGGCAGGCGGCGACGCTGTTGACCACGGCGGCGACTATGAGACAGGCTACGCTTCCGTCCCCGGCTGAGGTGAGTGCGGCGAGTTCATCGGATATGAACGCACGCTTGTGGCGACCCTGCAGAAGAAACCTTCCGTTTAAGCCAAGGCTCCAAACCGCAGGGTTACGAGATGTTGTGTTCGGCAGGTCCGCAACGCCAAAAGTTCGATTGAGTGTGGGCCCGAATAGATCAAGAACTTGGCCAAAATTGGCTCAGACTGGCGGCAACACCGGAACCGCCGGTAGCACCGTCTGCGTGAAGTTGGTTCGGACTTTGCGCGGCGCTGTCCCCGATGACGGCAATTGGTTGGTGCTGCATGTGCTGGCAACGGCATGCCGCCGAGGGAGGGGGCTATGTTGGGTGGGAGATGCAAGCGGCATCGGAGTTGGTTGAGGTACCGCCGGTCCGGA
>NZ_SOHG01000055.1:0-44846 GCF_004403155.1 Cryobacterium sp. Hh7
GAAGCAAGCCCTCAGCCAGCTCGTGATGATTTACCCCGACCGAATCAACCCCCACCTCTAACCAATTCCCAACACTTACACAAAAGATTTGACAGGCTCAGCAACACCGCCTCCAACTCGGCCCGGGCGGGCTGCGGGACGGAATCGAGCTGTTCGAGCAGCCGCTGGGCATGCCGCAGGGAGATCTCCCCAGTGCGGAGGGCATCGAGGGTCTCGGGCCGGGACTCGACCAGCACCCGGCTCTCCCGCAACAGGCCAGAGGCTGTGCCGGCCGGGATGCGCAGCGCACAGGCCATTTCGGCGACCAGGCCCTGCTGGGCGGCGAAGGTCGCATCCCAGTCATGCTCATGTTGCGGACCGGCTTGCGGCCGCCCGGTCTCAGCACTGTTGGTGGTGTAATCCCACGCCTCCGTCAAGACCTCGGCCTTACTCGCCTGCGCCCACGCGATCACCTTCTCGAGGTAGAGCACTCGGTCGACGAACTGCGCCTGGTGCCGTTGAAACGGACTCAGGTCGTCGGCCCGACTACTGTCGGCCGGTAGCAGCGGACCCGGTTCGTCGTCCATGTCGTGCTCGGTGCGGAGGTACTCGGCATAAAGGAACTCCTCGCGAAGGTCGTCATCGAACAGGTGCTCGGGCGGCACCGCGGCGAACACCTCGATCAGTTCCAGGCCGGCCGGAATGGGCGGGCCGTCAAGCATCTCACGGCGATAGAACGCCGGGCCGACAGGATCCGCTACGAAGGGGTCGGTACTGAAAGGCTCCGTATCGACGTCTTCGAGGGCGTCGTACGGAGCGAACTGCCCGAGGCCCTCGGCGATCTCAACGCGCCAGTCTGCCTGGCACTGCGCCCAGAACGCATCAAACTCGGCGCGCTCCTCGGGTGTCGAAGGCCGGTAACCGTGGGCCGCAAAGAACGGATCGACGAGGCCCGGCTGGGGGGTGTCGCCGCTCTGGCTCATAGAACAAGTGTACCAAACTCATCCCTAAAAGTCGAGGAATTTTCAGACATCTTGGGAACTCTGAACGAAACTGCATTCGCATTATCAGTCCCGTTTTCGGCCGGCTCGACCCACGGGGAAAGGGCCCGGTTGTCAACGCCGGGCCAAAACAGGGCCAATAAGCCCGATACTCGCCCGGTTTTCGATCGGCGCCAACAGCCCCCAACACACGTGGGGGATGCGGTAATAATTTAATGCTCAGCAAGAACGCAGTTGCTCGAGGGAGTAGCACACTGTGGCGAGAACGATGCCCGGAGAGGTTGACGCCCTGAGCACGAATCCGCGAGGGCCACAGCTCTTCGAACCTCTGAATCAAACCAGACCTTATGACAACGACAGACCCTTCAGCATGAATACTCGCATGGCTGAAGAAAGGGCCTTCAGCGACGGGCGCCGCGGACATCAAATTGCAATCGGACATCGATATCACCGGGGTGCGGTACGTCCGTGAATACACCATTCCCACGCCACGCAATGTTCGCGACAATTTCCAAAGCGCTAACAATCCAACACAGCGGCCGCCCGAAGACGTCCAGACCGGGCGACGATCAGCAGTAGCTATTATCGACTTGCAGCAGCTAGCGATTCCGACGGAACCTCTGGCCCCGCTGCCGAACACACTGCCGTAGGCAAGCGGCTGGCGAGTGAGGGGCGATCGTGGGCCCGACCATCATTCGGGCGCAGAATGGCCAGCACCTCGCGGATGCCACGTTGGGGTCGGTCTGCGTACGCGTGGCCACGCGCAGGGCCCCGGCGATGCCGACACTGGTCGGGGACTCGAAAGACCGCGCACGAAAAACCCCGCCGCACTGAGAAACAGTAATGACGGGGTTTGATGGTGCACCCCCCCGGACTTGAACCGGGAACCCACTGATTAAGAGTCAGTTGCTCTGCCAATTGAGCTAGAGGTGCATGTCAAACAGCGGAACTATCCGCGGCAACGTGTAACCCTAACACCCCAAGAGGGCATGATGCCAATCGAGGCCGAAAAGCGGCGGTGACCGGCATCCGTTCGTGAAATTACTATCCTTGAGACCGTGACCGAACCGCAAAACTACGCCCTTTCCGACGATCTGCAGCTGGCTCTTGCCCTAGCCGATGCTGCCGACGCGATCTCCCGTGCCCGCTTCACAGCGCTCGATCTCGTCGTGACGACCAAACCCGACCGCACCCCGGTGACGGATGCCGACCGGGCGGTCGAGCGCGCCATCCGCGACCGGCTGGCCAAGCAGCGCCCCGATGACGGCATTCTCGGCGAGGAATTCGGTACGGCCGGATCAACCACGCGCCAGTGGATCATCGACCCCATCGACGGCACTGCCGGGTTCCTCCGCGGCATCCCAATCTGGGCCACCCTCATCGCGCTCGCCATCGACGGCGTCCCGGTGCTCGGCGTGGTCAGCGCCCCCGCGCTCGGCAAACGCTGGTGGGCCGCAACCGGCAGCGGCGCCTGGACAACTAATACAACCGCCGACAGCAGCAGCAGCAGCAGCAGCAGCAGCAAAGCGGATGCCGCCCCCACCCGCCTACGCGTCTCCGGCATCGCGACCCTCGCCGAAGCATCCATCAGCTACGGCAGCCTGCAGCAGTGGGATCAAGCCGGGCACCTCGACGAGCTCGTCACGCTTTCGCGCCAGGTCTGGCGCACCCGCGCCTACGGCGACATGTGGTCGTACATGCTGCTTGCCGAGGGGCACCTCGACGTGGCCGGCGAATTCGACCTGCAGCCCTACGACATGGCCGCCCTGGCCCCGATCGTGCAGGAAGCCGGCGGCACCTTCACCTCGATCGACGGCCAGCCAGGACCGTGGCACGGCAGCGCCCTGGCCACGAACGGCCTGCTGCACGCGGCAACCCTCGCCGTGCTGAACCCGGCCTGAGGGCGCCGAAACTAGACTCCGACACCCGGATCGTCGGGATTCACACCGTTGCGGGCGTTGCGCGCATCGAGGCGGCGCTTCCGCCAAGCCCGGGGGTTGAGCAGCAGAATCGGCTTGGGGATGCGCAGCGCGTACCCGGTCGGAAGAATCCAGCCGTAGCGTTTGGCCAGCAGTGACAGCGCGGCGCCGCTGAGAATCGCGACTCCGGTGCCGATCGCGACGAATCCGAGCTTGCTCAAGATGACCATTTCGGTGCTCGCGAGCAGCGCGCTCGTGGCGTAGAGCGTGTTTCCGCCGAAGATCGTCGGCACCTTGAGCAGCATAATGTCCCGCACCATGCCGCCGCCGACGGCCGTGATCATGCCGAGCAGAATCGCCGGGAGCCAGCCGAGACCGGCCTCGAGCGCCTTCTGCGCCCCGACCGCCGACCAGCAGCCCACGGCGAGTGCGTCGAGCAGCAGCAGCACACGGCGAGTCCACCGACCGTTGAAGGTCACGAAGTAGGCGATGACCCCGCCGAGGATGGCGCAGATCAGGTAGGCCGGGTCGAGCAGTGCGGCCGGCGTGCCCTGCTGCAGCAGCGTGTCGCGAATCATGCCACCGCCAAGCCCGCTCATGATCGCGAGCACCACGAAGCCGACAATGTCGAGGCGTGCGGTACGCGCGGCGACGCCGCCGAGAATGGCATTGGCGAGCACGCCCGCCAGGTCCACGAAGCGGATTATCTCAAACAGCGTCTCCGACTCAGTGTTCACTTGCCCCATTCTCTCCTACTCTCGGGGCGCAAGCCGCGCACCTACAGTTAGGGAATGAGGATCACTGCTTTTTCCGACGTGTGCCTGCGGATCGTCATGCTGCTGGCAGCCGCGCCGGAGAGCATCACGTACACCTCACGGGTCGTCGCCACCGAGGTCGGCACGCCCTACAACCACGTCACCAAGGCCATCATGCGGCTCCGCGAGCTGGGCCTGGTCGAGGTCATCCGGGGACGCACCGGCGGCGTGCGCATCAGCACGCTCGGCCGCGAAGCCACCGTCGGGGCGCTGCTGCGCCAGCTCGATACCCGCACCGATCTGGCAGCGTGCGACTCGCCCGATGGCCCCTGCCCATTATTGAGCGGATGCGGCCTCCGCGGCGCCCTGCGCCGGGCGCGGGAATCCTTCTACCGCGAGCTCGACGGCATCGTCATCGCGGCTCTGCCACACGGAAAACCGAATGGACCGGTTCTGGTCGAACTCGGTCTGGTGCGGTAGGACTAAAGTCCCTAATTTCTACAACTTGTAGAAAACATCCGTTTAATTGGTATATCAAATGCTACTTTTGACGCAGACCCCACGAACGGGTATCGCCACGCAGAAGGAGTATTCATGCTTTCGCCCCAGTCTCTCCCCTTCATCGAAGCCACCCTGCCGCTCGTCGGCGAGCGGATGCCCCAGATCGCGAAGAACTTTTACCACCGCATGCTCACCATTCACCCCGAACTGTTCGACGGGCTGTTCAGCCGCTCCAACCAGAGGAACGGCACGCAGCAGCAGGCCCTCGCCGGCAGCATCGCCGTCTTCGCGACCTACCTCGTGCAGAACCCGGACACCACGCCGGAGGCCATGCTCTCCCGCATCGCCCACAAGCACGTCTCCCTTTCTATTACGCCCGAGCAGTACGACGTCGTCTACAAGTACCTGTTCGAGGCCATCGCCGACGAACTCAGCGACGTCATCACCGCCGACATCGCCGCCGCCTGGACCGAGGTCTACTGGTTGATGGCTCACGCCCTGATCAAGATGGAGAAGGGCCTCTACGCCGGACTCGCCAGCGACAAGCCGCTCGCCCCCTGGATCGTCGTGAAAAAAGAAGCGGCCGGAACCGACGCCGTCACGTTCACCCTCGAGCCGGCCGACGACACTCCCGTGACGCCCGCCCTGCCGGGCCAGTACGTCAGCGTCACCGCCGTCATGCCCGACGGTATCCGCCAGGTGCGTCAGTATTCGCTCTCGGCCGGCACGGCCACGACCCGCGTCTTCACCACCAAGCTCGACGCCGACGGCGAAGTCTCCCCCGTGCTGCACCGCGACGTACAGGTCGGTGACACGCTCATCCTCTCCGTACCCTGTGGCGACATCACCCTCGATGCGGGCACCGGCCCGTTGGTCCTGGCCTCGGCCGGAATCGGCTGCACGCCCAGCGCCTCGATTCTGCGTTCTCTGGTAGACACCGGCTCAAAGCGTGAGGTGCTCGTACTGCATGCCGAGAGCAACCTTGAGCGCTGGGCGCTGCGCGACCAGATGAACGAAGACGTCGCCCTGCTGGAGGCGGCCGAGCTCGAACTCTGGCTGGAGATCCCGAGTGAGGGTCACCACGAGGGCTTCATGTCGCTGGAGAACGTGACGATCCCGGAGGACGCCTCGGTGTATCTCTGCGGTCCGCTCCCGTTTATGCAGAGCCTCCGCTCCCAGGCGCTAAAGTCCGGCGTTCCGGCCGACCGCATCCACTACGAGATCTTCGGCCCCGACCTCTGGCTCGCGGGCGTCTGACCTCGGCAGCCTGGCGCGGGTCCCGCGCTAGGCTGAATCGTGGATACTAACGGCGGCATCGAGACAGAACTCAAGTTTGACGTCGACGAAACGGCGCTGCTGCCCCGGTTGTACGACCTTCCCGGGGTGCAGACGGTTGCCGCGCCGGTCACCCACGATCTTCAGGCCGTCTATTTCGACACCGCCGACCTCGTGCTCACCGCCCAGCACGTCACCCTGCGTCGCCGCACCGGCGGCGACGACGCCGGGTGGCACCTGAAACTGCCGCTGGATGCCGGGCGTCGGCGCGAAATTCACGCACCGCTGGGCAAGCACGTACTCGTTTCTGATGGGCACAGCGAAGCGGATGCCGTCCCCGAGTCGCTCGCCCAACTCGTGCGGTTTCACGTGCGGGACTCCCCGCTCGTTCCCGTGGCCCGGCTGAACACCGAGCGGGTGGTGCATGCCCTGATCGGCCTGGGCGGCGAGACCCTCGCGGTGCTCTGCGACGACCACGTTCAGGCCGAGCGTCTCACCACCGATCCGGCAACGGCGGCCTGGCGTGAATGGGAGCTCGAACTCGTCGATGGTCCGGACGACCTGCTCGACGCCGGGGAGTCCATGCTCGCGGCGAGCAGCATCCACGTGTCGCTGCACGGGTCAAAGCTGGCCCGCGCCCTCGGCGACCGGTTTCCCGAGCGTCCGGACGCTGCGCCCCGGCGGCCCCGGTCTTCGGGATGGGCCGGCGACGTTTTGGTGTTGAACCTGCACGAACAGTACGAGGTGCTGCGCGCCCAGGATCCCCAGGTACGGCAGGCCACAGCCGGAAGCGTGCACGCCCTGCGCGTCGCCACTCGGCGGCTGCGCTCGGTTCTCGCCACCTATCACTCCCTGCTCGATGCGACCGTGGTGCCGCACCTGCGCAGCGAACTCGCCTGGCTCGGGGCCGTTCTGGGCGGCTCCCGCGACGAAGAGGTGATGCAGCGCCGCCTCACAGGCCACCTCGACCGCGAACCCGAGGGGCTGCTGCTCGGCCCGATTCGCGAGCGTCTTGGCAGTCGCGCGGATACTGACACCGACGCGGCGCACCACGCGCTCCTGACTGCCCTCAACAGCCACCGCTACTTTCGGCTGCTCGATGCGCTCGCGGCGCTCGTGACCTCACCGCCGTTCACCGCCGTGGCCAGGCAGGAAGCACGCACGGTCGTGCCGGCACTGATCAATAAGGAATGGAAGAAACTGCGCCGTGCGGTGCGAGCCGCCACGAAAACCGTGCCGGGCGCCGAGCGCGACCTCGCCCTGCACGAGGTGCGCAAGCGGGCCAAGCGGCTGCGCTATGCGGCTGAGACGGCGCATCCGCTCAGCCGCAAGCGCGCCGCCACGGTCAGTGCCTTCGCCCAGAAACTTCAAACCATTCTCGGCAACCAGCACGACAGCGTCATCGCCCGCGAGCGCCTGCTCAAGCGCGGCGCGGTCGACGCCTACCTGCGCGGCGAGAACACCTTCAGCTACGGCCGCCTGCACGCCCTCGAGCAGCAGAAGGCAGCCGTAGCCGAGTCGAAGTTTTGGCAGGAGTGGAAGAACCGCCCGTGATTACCCGGGCGCGGACGAAGCGGTTAACCTTGGGCAACCGCAAGCCGCCACTTTGCCGCCAAGAGTCACGCAGCATCCGCAACTGGGCTAGGCTCGCTGCCGCCACCTTAGGAAAGCAGGGTTCATGACTGTTACACCCCTCATCTGGGTCATCACCATCGTTGTCATCCTGGCTTTGCTCGCCTTCGACTACTTCTTTCATATTCGCAAGGCGCACGTTCCCTCGCTGAAGGAAGCCGCTGTGTGGTCCTCCATCTACGTCGGCCTGGCCATCCTCTTCGGCATCCTGGTCTTGGTCTTCGGCGGCAGCACGATGGGGTCGGAATATTTCGCCGGCTACATCACGGAGAAGGCGCTGTCCGTTGACAACCTGTTTGTCTTCCTGATCATCATGGCGAGCTTCCGGGTTCCCCGCGAAGACCAGCAGAAAGTGTTGCTGTTCGGCATCGTCTTCTCCCTGATTGCCCGCACCGGGTTCATCTTTCTGGGCGCGGCGCTGATCAACTCCTTCGCCTGGGTGTTCTACATCTTCGGCCTGATTCTGCTGATCACCGCGGGCAATCTGCTCAAGCCCGAAGCACACGGCGATAATCAGGCGGATAATTTCATGATCCGCCTGGCCAAGCGGAGCTTTCACACCACCGACCACTACGACGGCGACAAGCTGTTCACCATGCACGAGGGAAAGAAGGCCCTCACGCCCATGCTGTTGGTCATGGTGGCGATCGGCGGTACGGACATCCTGTTCGCGCTGGACTCCATTCCCGCGATCTTCGGCCTGACCCAGAACGTCTACATTGTCTTCACAGCGACCGCGTTCTCGCTGATGGGGCTGCGCCAGCTGTACTTCCTGATCGACGGGCTCCTGGACCGGCTGATTTACCTCTCCTACGGTCTGGCGTTCGTCTTGGCGTTCATCGGGGTCAAGCTGGTGCTCCACGCGCTCCACGAGAACAATCTGCCGTTCATCAACGGTGGTGTACCGGTCCCGGTCGTGGAAATCAGCACGGGGCTGTCCCTGAGCGTGATCATCGGAGCGCTCACGATCACCGTTGTGGCCTCGCTGTTGAGTAAGGCGGGCAAAGCCCAGACCGCCATCAACAACGCGCGCCGCCACGCGGTCAGCTACCTCGATCTGGATTACACCGCTGATCTGGCCGAGCGCGAGCGGATCTACCGAATGCTGACCGCGGAAGAAGAACAGGTCCTGGCCATGGACCTGAAATACCGCGACAAGGCCAAGGACATCAACCGCATCCGAGAGCAGGTAGCTGAGGCGCATCGGCAGCATGACGAGTATTTGGCCCGGTAGAGCGCGCCGGAGCGCCTAACTTCGCCGAGGTCGTTGTTGACAGCGGGTGGGCGCGGGGAGCAAGCTGTGGCACACAATGGTGTCGCGCAATGATGCGTGGGGCCAAGGAACCTTCTTTCGTGAGGAGAAGCCCGTGCAGATTCCGGCTCCGTTCGATTATGTTCGTGCCAGTTCGGTCGAAAATGCCCTGGCCCTGCTCGATCGTCACGGGCCCGAGTCCCGGGTGGTCGCCGGCGGTCACAGCCTGCTGCCCATGATGAAACTGCGTCTGGCTCGGCCGGACTGGCTCATCGACATCAACGACCTGTTCGAGCTCGACTACTTGCTGATTGACAGAGTGCTCGTTGATCAGCACGTGCTGCGGATCGGTGCCATGACCCGGCACACGACGCTGCTCGAATCCGACGACGTCAAACGACTGTTTCCCATCATCACCGATGCCGAACGGGTCATCGCCGACCCGATCGTGCGCAATCGCGGCACCATCGGCGGTTCGCTCTGCCAGGCCGACCCGGCCGAAGATCTCTCCACGGTCTGCCACGTGCTCGAAGCGGTGGCCGTCGTGCGCGGGCCGGCCGGTGAGCGGATGCTGTCCATGGCCGATTTCCACCGCGGCCCGTACGAGACCGCGGTCGCCCAGAACGAACTGCTGATCGAGGTGCGCGTGCCGATTCGGGAGCGCTCCGGCAGCGCCTACGAAAAGGTCGAACGACGAGTCGGAGACTGGGCCGTGGCTGCGGCCGGCGCTTCGGTCAGCCTCGACTCCGCCGGCGCGATCAGCCAGGTGGCCGTCGGACTCACCGCGGTCGGACTTGACCGCAATGTCACCGAGGTCGAAGCGGTGCTGGTCGGCCAGGCTCCGACCGAGGAGCTATTCACGGAGGCCGGGCGCCTCGCTTCCCTCGCCTGCGATCCCCTCACCGACCAGCGCGGACCGGTCGACTACAAGCGGCACCTCGCCGACGAACTGACCCGTCGGGTGCTGCGGGCGGCCTGTCGTCGCGCCGCGGCATCCGTTTCCGAGATCACGATTTAGGAGTTGAGCCCTCATGCAGATCAGCCTGACCATCAACGGCACCGATGTCACCCGCGAGATCGAACCGCGCGTACTGCTGGTGCACTTCATTCGCGACGACCTGCGGCTCACCGGAACGCACTGGGGCTGCGACACCAGCAATTGCGGTACCTGCGTGGTGCTCATGGACGGCCAGCCGGTGAAATCGTGCACCGTGCTGGCCGCCATGGCCGACGGCCACACGATCACGACGGTGGAAGGACTCGCCGACGGCGCCACTCTCGACCCGGTGCAGCAGGGCTTCATGGAGGAGCACGGCCTGCAGTGCGGTTTCTGCACCCCCGGCATGATGCTCACCGCCCGCGCCCTGCTCGACCACAATCCGCACCCCGAACCGCTCGAGATTCGCGAGGCCATCTCGGGACAGATCTGCCGCTGCACCGGCTACGCCACCATCGTGCGGTCGATTCAGTGGGCCGCCGAGCATCCGCTCGTTGCCGCCGTTGACACAACCGAAGATGAAGAGGTGCGCGCATGACCATCCTCGAAGACCGCCCGTCGAACCCGGCGGCCGGCGACCACGACCGGCCAATCGGCCACGGGCGTATGCAGCGCAAGGAAGACCCGCGATTCGTGCGTGGCAAGGGCCACTACGTCGACGACATCGTGCTGCCCGGAATGCTGCACGGTGCGATCCTGCGCGCTCCCGTCGCCCACGCCCGGCTGGTCTCGATCGACACCACCGCGGCGCTCGCCCATCCCGGCGTGCACGCCGTCATCACCGGCAGCGACCTGCAGGCCCTCGGCCTGGCCTGGGCGCCGACCCTCTCGATGGACGTGCAGGCCGTGCTGGTCACCGACAAGGTGCGCTTCCAGGGCCAGGAGGTCGCCTTCGTCGTCGCCGACGACCGCTACGCCGCCCGCGACGCCCTCGAACTGATCCAGGTCGAGTACGACGTATTACCGCCCGTCGTCGATGCCCGCAAGGCGATGGACCCGGGCGCTCCCGTCATTCGCGACGACCTCGAGGGCCGCACCGACAACCACATCTTCGACTGGGAAGCCGGCGACAAAGCCGAAACGGATGCCGTCTTCGCGAGCGCCGACGTCGTGGTGACGCAGGAGATCGTCTACCCTCGGGTGCACCCGGCGCCGATGGAAACCTGCGGCGCCGTCGCCGACTTCGATGCCGTCGACGGCCGCCTCACCCTGTACGAGACGACGCAGGCGCCGCACGCCCACCGCACCCTGTTCGCGATGGTCTCCGGCATTCCCGAGCACAAGATTCGGGTGGTCTCCCCCGACATCGGCGGCGGCTTCGGCAACAAGGTCGGAATCTACCCGGGCTATATCCTCGCCGTGGTCGGCTCCATCGTCACCGGCAAACCGGTGAAATGGGTCGAGGACCGCTCCGAGAACCTCATGAGCACCTCGTTCGCCCGGGACTACATCATGCAGGGCGAGATCGCGGCGACCAAGGACGGCAAGATCCTGGCCCTGCGCACCAACGTACTCGCCGACCACGGCGCGTTCAACGCCACCGCCCAGCCCACCAAGTATCCGGCCGGGTTCTTCCACATCTTCACCGGCAGCTACGACCTTCAGGCAGCGCACTGCACCGTGACCGGCGTGTACACCAACAAGGCGCCCGGCGGCGTGGCCTACGCCTGCTCGTTCCGGGTCACCGAAGCGGTCTACCTGGTCGAGCGGATGGTCGATATCCTGGCCCGCAAGCTCGAGATGGACCCGGCCGAGTTGCGCCTGAAAAACTTCATTAAGAAGGAGCAGTTTCCCTACGCCAACAAGACCGGCTGGGAGTACGACTCGGGCGATTACGAACCCACCATGCGGCTGTCGATGAAGATGGCCGGCTACGACGAACTGCGCCGCGAACAGAAGGAGAAACGCGAACGCGGTGAACTCATGGGCATCGGCATCTCATTCTTCACCGAAACGGTCGGTGCCGGCCCGCGCAAGGACATGGACATTCTCGGCCTCGGAATGGCGGACGGCGCCGAACTGCGCATCCATCCCACCGGCAAGGCCGTCGTGCGCATCTCGGTGCAAAGCCAGGGTCAGGGCCACGAAACGACGTTCGCGCAGATCGTGGCGGAGGAGATCGGCATCCCCCCGGAAGACATCGACGTCGTGCACGGTGACACCGACCAGACACCGTTCGGCCTCGGCACCTATGGCAGCCGGTCTACTCCGGTCAGCGGAGCCGCCGTGGCGCTCGTCGCCCGCAAGGTGCGGGAGAAGGCCCGGTTCATCGCCGCGGCCATGCTCGAGACCCGGCCGGAAGACCTCGAGTGGGAGAAGGGCCGCTGGTTCGTCAAGGGCGATCCGAGCGTGGGCAAGACCATGGCCGAGATCGCGATGGGCGCCCACGGCACGGTCGCGCTGCCCGAGGGTATCGACGGCAATCTCGACGCCGAGGTCACCTACGATCCGCCCAACCTCACTTTTCCGTTCGGCGCCTATATCTGCGTCGTCGACGTCGACCCGGGCACCGGCCATGTCAAGGTGCGCCGCTTCATCGCCGTCGACGACTGCGGCACCCGCATCAACCCGATGATCATCGAGGGCCAGATTCATGGTGGCCTCACCGACGGTGTCGGCATGGCACTGATGGAGATCATCGAGTTCGACGACGAGGGCAACTGCCTCGGCGGCTCGTTCATGGACTACCTCATCCCCACCGCCATGGAGGTACCCGACTGGGAGACCGGCTTCACCGTGACTCCGTCGCCGCACCACCCGATCGGAGCAAAGGGCGTTGGTGAGTCTGCCACGGTCGGGTCACCGCCGGCCGTCGTCAACGCCGTCGTGGATGCCCTCGCCCCGTTCGGCGTGGTGCACATGGACATGCCGTGCACACCATCCCGGGTCTGGGAGGCCATGCAGGGCCGCACGAGACCGCCGGTTTAGCATGCCCGAGATGAAGTCCGTGCTGGAGCGGGAGCTTGAGGCGCGCCGCGAACCGTTCGTGCACGCGACCGTGGTGCGCGCGGTGCGACCGACGAGCGCGCACGCCGGCGACACGGCGCTCGTGCGCTTGACCGGCGAGATCGAGGGCTTCGTCGGCGGAACCTGCGTGGAGGCATCCGTTCGCCTGTACAGCCTGCAGGTGCTCGAAAGTCGCCAGCCGCTGCTGCTCAAGGTCGTGGCCGGCGTACCGTCGAGCACGGTGGAGGACGGCGCGGTCGAGGTCTCCAACCCCTGTGTCAGCGGCGGGGCGATCGAGATCTTTCTCGAACCGCGCCTTCCCCTGCCGCGCCTGATCGTGGTCGGGTCGACGCCCGACGCCGCGGCCCTTGCCACCCTCGCACCGCTCGTCGGTTTCGAGCTCCTGCAAACGGATGGCGCCTCTGCCGCCCCGCAGGCCGGCGACGCTGCGCTGGTCGTCGCGTCCCACGGCAGGGACGAGGAGTCCGCGCTGCTGGCGGCGCTGGCTGTGGGGGTGCCGTACGTGGCGCTCGTGGCTAGTCCCCGGCGCGGTGCGGCGGTGCTTGCGTCGCTCGACGTGTCGCCGGAGCAGCGCGCTCGGGTGTTCAGTCCGGCGGGCCTTGACCTCGGGGCGCGAACGCCCGGAGAGATTGCGGTGTCGATTCTGGCGCAGCTGGTGCAGGAACGGACCGGGCGGGGACATCCGGTTGGTGTGGGCGCGGCTGGTGCCGGTGCGGTGGCGGGAGCGGCGGATTCGGCGATCGCCGCAGAGCCGCCTGACGCCAAAGCGCGTGCTGCCGACCCACCTGCTGCCGAGCCGCAGGCCGCCGGCGTCGCGATCGACCCGGTCTGCGGCATGTCCGTGGCCGCGCTGCCGTCGACGCTGCAGGTCGAGCACAATGGCGGGACCGTCTATTTCTGTGCGGCGGGTTGCCGCAAGGCGTTTCTGGCGCATCCGGAGCCGTATGCGACCGCGCGGTAGGCACCCGCGCGGTAGCCGCCCGCGCCGTAGCCGCCCGCGCCGTAGCCGCCCGACTTCACGATGGGGGTGGCTGCGTTGGTGACTCTGCCCGAGATCGTGCCCGATGTCGCCGCGTTACAGCGCGCCCTCGATGCCGAGGACTATCTGGCCGACGACGGGCTCGCAACCGCGGTGTTCCTGGCCGTCCGCATGCGGCAGCCGCTGCTACTCGAGGGCGAACCGGGGGTCGGCAAGACCGAGATCGCCAAGGCACTCGCCCGACTGCTCGACACCGAACTGTTTCGCCTGCAGTGCTACGAAGGCATCTCGGCCGCGGAGGCACTGTACGAGTGGAATTACCCGCGGCAACTGCTCGGCATCCGTTTGGCCGAGGCGCGCGGGGTTGAACTGGCCGAGACCGAGCTGTTCGGCCGCGACTACCTGCTGCGCCGCCCGCTGTTGCAGGCGATCGAGCACGCGGGCCCGCGGCCGGCCGTGCTGCTGCTCGACGAGATCGACCGGGCCGACGCCGAGTTTGAAGCCTTCACCTTCGAGCTGCTCGCCGAAGCTGCGGTCACCATCCCCGAGCTCGGAACCGTGCGGGCCACGCATCCGCCGATCGTGATTCTCACCAGCAATCGCACCCGCGACCTGCACGACGCGCTGACCCGGCGCTGTCTCTATCACTGGATCGACTACCCGGGGCCGGAGCGGATCGCGCAGATCGTGCGCCGCCGGGTACCGAGCAGTTCACAGGCGGTTGCGACCGAGGCCGCCCAGGCCATCACCCGCCTGCGTTCGCTTGACCTGGTGAAGCCGCCCGGAATCGCCGAGGCCATCGACTGGGTGGGCGCGCTCGGGGTGCTCGGCATTGAGCAGCTGAGCGGCCGGGCGGTCGAGCAGACCTGGGGTTTCGTGCTGAAGAACCGTGACGACCTCGATCTCGCTACCGCTCGCGGGGCCGCCTGGGTCGTCGAGGCCGCCGGTGCCTGACCGCGGCGCACCTGTGCCCGGCAGAAGTGAGCCCGGCACCAGTGAGCCCGGCACCAGCAAGCCCGACGCACGTCAGCCCGACGCACGTCAGCCCGACACCGAGTCGACCTCACCGAGGCTTCCGAAGCTGCCGGCCCAGGGCCGAATCCCGCCGATCGAAGCTGCGGCCCTCGCCGCCGGGTTCAGCACGGCCCTGCACCGCGCCGGACTTCCCGTGTCGCCCGACCGGGCGGCCCGTCTGGCCGAGGCGCTCCGCCTCGTCCCCCCGACCGACCGCGCCGCCTTGTACTGGGCCTGCCGGATCGTGTTCGTCTCCCGGCAGCAGCACCTTGCCCGGTTCGACGCCGTGTTCAGCGCCGTCTTCGACGGTCGACTCGACCCGGCCGAAAGCCGCGGTGATCCCAATGCTCCCCCGGCGATCGGCTCGGAAACCCGTTCCCAGGCCGCCCCGCCGACCAATCGTCCGGCCGCAGCTCCCGAGCCTGGGGCCGATCGCCCGCCGGCCCCCTTGCCCGGCACCGACTCGAGCGACAACGATAACGCGGCCCCGGAGCACGACGCCATCCTCGCCCTGGCCTCGAGCGACGAACACCTGCACGACATGGCGTTCGCCGACCTCGCCCCCGACGAACTCGCCCGCCTGCGCGAGCTCGTTGCCCGCATCGTGCTGTCGACGCCGACCCGCCTGACCCGCCGCAGGCATCCGTCGCGGCACAGCCGTGACCGGCTCGATCTGGCCCGCACCGTGCGGTCAGCGCAGCGTACCGGGGGCGATCCGATCGCCCTGCACCACGCCCGCCGCCGGTCGAAGCCGCGCCGACTCGTGCTGCTCTGCGATGTGTCGGGCTCGATGGAGCCCTACACCCGGGTGTTCCTGTCGCTGCTTCAGGGCGCGGCGTCCGGCGCGCGGGCCGAAGCGTTCGTGTTCTCCACCCAGCTCACCCGGCTGACCCGTCAGCTCGCGCTCCGCGACCCGGACCAGGCACTCGCGCAGGCGGCCGCCACCGCGACGGACTGGGCCGGCGGTACCCGGCTGGCCGCGAGCATCCGTCGATTCATCGACGATTTCGGGCGACGCGGTCTGGCCCGGGGAGCGGTGATCGTGGTGTTCTCGGACGGCTGGGCGCAGGACGACCCGGTCGACGTCGACACCCAGATGGCACGCCTGCGCCGACTCGCGCACCGCATCATCTGGGTGAACCCGCGCAAGGTCGCCGTCGACTACCGGCCGCTCGTCGGCGGAATGGCCGCCGCGCTCCCCTACTGCGACGCCTTCGTCAGCGGCCACAGCTACGCCGCCCTGGCCGAGGTGGCGGCCGCGATTCGCGGCGACCCGCCAGCATCCGATCAACGAGCATTCTCCCACCAACCGACCTGACCGAGCAGAGGACACCCTGATGCAACTTGACAGCACCTTCACCGTTATCGCCCCCGTCGACACGGTCTGGGACACCCTGATGGACTTCGAACGTGTCGCCGGGTGTGTGCCGGGCGCTCAGATTCTCAACCAACTCAGCGATGACAACTACCAGGTGGGGATGAAGGTCAAGCTTGGCCCGGTCACGATGCAGTACCGCGGGCAGATGAACGTCGACGAGCGCGACGCCGAGGCACACCGGGCCGTATTCTCCGGCAAGGCTCAGGAGACCCGCGGTCAGGGTACAGCCCAGGCCACGGTCACCCTCGTTCTGGTCGAAACCGACGGTGTCACCCAGGGCACGGTCAGCGCCGATTTGTCCCTCTCCGGCAAGGCGGCGGCCATGGGCAAGGGCGTCATCAGCAGCGTCACCGAGCAGATGATGGGGCTGTTCGCCGGCAATCTGCAAGACCTGATCGAGGGCGGTGCCGCTGCTGATTCCGACGGTGAAGCGGATGCCGCAGCCAGGGCCGCCGACAGCGCTGCCACCCCCGTAGGCGACCACCTCGACGACCCGGCCACCCTCGTCCAGGGCTCCCCCCGCGCCGTCACCGACGTGAGTGATATTCCACCCGGGGATGCCCCGGCCGCCGATACCCTCCCTAACGTCACGCCGGATGCCCCCGCCCGGCTGCCCAGCGCCGTGCCGCCGCGCCCAGTGCCACCGCGCGCGGCTCCGGCAGGCGGCCATAGCGGGGCGCCCGCTGGTGGGCATCGCGGCGCGCCGTATCGGGCAGCGCCGGCCCCGAGCCTCAACGCTCTGAGCCTGGTCAAGGGCGTCATTGCCGACCAGTTGAGCGACCCGGTGAAACTTGTGGGTCTGCTGGCCACGGTAGCGTTCATCGCATACCGAATCGGTCGACGGGCATCCGGCCGTTAGAGTCGACCGACGACAGAAGGGAGCCCGGCATGCGTGAAGTTCTCACTACCCTCTTCGCTGGCTGGCAGGGCGGCGCGACGGCGGGCCTCGCGACCGTCGTGCGCACCTTCCAGTCGGCACCTCGGCCAGCCGGCGCATCGATGCTGGTCAGCGCCGACGGCACGGTCGCCGGCTCGGTCTCTGGCGGCTGCGTCGAGGGCGCCGTCTACGAACTGGCCACCCAGGTCGTAGAGGACGGCGTGCCGGTGCTCGTGCGCTACGGCATCAGCGACGACGACGCCTTCGCGGTGGGGCTGACCTGCGGCGGCATCCTCGACGTCTTCATCGAACCCGTCTCCCGCGACACCTTCGCACTGCTCGAGGGGGTGCATGACGATGTGGACGCCGGGCGCCCGGTGGGGGTCGCCACGGTGATCGAGCATCCGGATGCCGGCTGGATCGGCCGCCACCTCGTGGTGCGGCCGCAGGGATTCGAGGGCGATCTCGGATCGGACCGCGCCAACCACGCCATCGGCGACGACACCCAGGGGCTGCTCGCCGCCGGCCGCAACACGACTCTGACGTACGGTCCAGACGGCGAGCGTCGCGGCGAGGGCATGCGGGTGTTCTTCGCGAGCTACGCGCCCAGGCCCCGCATGCTGGTCTTCGGAGCGATCGATTTCGCCACCGCTCTGGCCCGGCTCGGAACCTTTCTCGGCTACCGGGTCACGGTCTGCGATGCCCGTGGCGTGTTCGCCACCGCCGCCCGCTTTCCCGGGGTCGACGAAGTCGTGGTGAGCTGGCCCGACCGCTACCTGCGCGAACAGATCGCGGCCGGCCTCATCGATCCCCGCACGGTCATCTGTGTGCTCACCCACGACCCGAAATTCGACGTTCCCCTGCTTGAAGCCGCCCTGCACGGCCCATCGGTGGCGTATATCGGCGCCATGGGATCCCGCCGCACCCACCTCGACCGGCTGGAACGACTGCGGGCGGTCGGCGTGACCGACAGCGAGCTGGCCCGGCTGCGCAGTCCGATCGGCCTCGACCTCGGCTCCCGCACGCCGGAGGAGACCGCGGTCTCGATAGCGGCCGAGATCATCTCCCTGCAGTGGGGCGGAAGCAACGAACCCCTGCACGCCCTCGTCGACTCCATCCACGGCGACTCTATCCACCATGACGACCTCGTCGACCCCAACCCGCCGCCGTCATCGTCGCGGCCATCGCCATCGCCATCGAGTCAAGCTCCGGGGAGCACGTCCATTTCACGAACGGTCCTTCGCGGCTAGCTGTACCGGGCAGCGCGCGCAGTTCGACGCGCGTGTTACGCGAGGTGCAACCTTTCGCCCCCAAGCCGCGGCTTCCAGGGCCAAAAGTGGCACCTCACCGCGCGTACACACGCGCGGTGCCATCTTTCGCCCTATGGCGTACGTGGGGTGCCACGGGCGGGCGGCGATAGGCTCGACGGATGTCTCTCGAATCCGCTGTCCCCCCGACTGTCACGCCGAAGAGCGATCGAGATTCTGCCCGATGAGCATTCTGGACGCCGTCAGGTCGGTGCTGTTCGTGCACGCGCACCCCGACGACGAGACCATCGGCACCGGCGGCCTGATCGCGTATCTCGCGAGCCGCGGCATCCGTATCACCCTGGTCACGGCCACCCGCGGTGAACGCGGTGAAGTCGTCGCGGGGCCGCTCGCGGCGCTCGTCGGCACTGCCGCCCTGGCCGAGGAACGCGAGCGCGAACTCGAGCGCGCCGCCCGGACGCTCGGCATCAACGCGGGAGTCTGGCTCGGCGAGGCACCGGCCCGCGCGCCCGGGCTCGCGCCGCGCCACTACCGCGACTCCGGTATGGAGTGGATCCGCCCCGGCCTGGCCGGCCCTGCCACCGATTCCGCAGCGGATGCCCTCGCCCGCGCGCCCCTCACCGAGGTCACCGCCGACCTCGTCGCCGTTCTCCAGCACGTGCAACCAAGCCTGGTCATCAGCTACGACCGAACCGGCGGCTACGGCCACCCGGACCACGTGCGCGTACACGACGCCGCCCTCGCCGCCAGCCGAGCACTCGCCATCCCCTACGCCGAGATTCTCCACTCCCCCACAGAGGATGCGGAATGGTTCGACCTCGACGCTCATCGCGCCACCGTCGTGGCCGCCCTCCGCTGCCACGCCAGCCAGCTCAGTGTCGACGGCGACTTCATCGTGCACTCCGGCGGCCAGCGTGAACCCATCCGCCCGTCGGTCGGCCTGCGCCTGCGCTGACCATAGCATCCGCTTAAACCAAATGAGGCCGCCCAATGGGCGGCCTCAGAAGCGGTAACAGCGTGTGACAGAACCGGTGGTGGAGATGCGGGGAATTGAACCCCGGTCCACTGCTGTGGTCATATGCCTTCTACGGGTGTATCCAGTGAAATCGCTTTCTCGGCCCCGGAATTTGCCACTGGCATCTACTCCGACGGGCCCAGCCTTCGTTTAAGTCCCTCTACACCCCGTGGCTCAATGTAGAAGCAATCTCTCTAAATGGCGTCAGGATCCGGGTAGAGAGCATTCCCGGTCTGGCGGACTTCTTTAGTGCTTTCGCTTAGGCAGCGAGAGCGAAGTCAGTGCGCTTTGAATTGGCACTTATTGTTTTGCAGAGATCGTTTACGAGATAACCCTGCATCCTCGACCCGCTTCTCACAATTGCGCAAACAATGTCGAAACCGATCATCCCCCTACACATCGCACGCCTCAAAAAGCGCCAGCGATGGGTTCGTGTCACACGCTGTTGAGTTACCAATCTGCACCAGTTTCGGTGCAGCCCTCCATACTACTACAGAAGTTGCCTAGTCGCCGAGATGGCGCTGCGCCGACATCGCGCGGTCCGATTCGCGCTTGTCGGTGCGTTCCCGCAGAGTCTGACGCTTGTCGTACTCTTTCTTACCCTTGGCGACGGCGATCTCAACCTTGGCCCGACCATCCGCGAAGTAAATCCGCAGCGGAATGAGCGTGTAACCGCCCTCCTTGGTCTTGTGGCTGATCTTAATGATCTCCTTCTTGTGCAGCAGGAGTTTGCGCTTTCGGCGCGGCGGGTGATTGGTCCACGAGCCGCCGGAATACTCCGGAATGTGCACCGCATCCAGCCAGGCCTCGCCGCCCTCGATGAAGGCGTAGCCGTCAACCAGGGTGGCCCGGCCCGCGCGCAGCGACTTGACCTCGGTGCCGCTCAAGACCATTCCGGCCTCGTAGGTGTCACTGATGAGGTAGTCATGTCGGGCCTTGCGGTTGGTCGCCACGACCTTTTCGCCACGTTCCCTGGGCATGTGTTCACCTCAATTTTTATTCGTCAAGTGGATGCCGCCGAAAGATCCGGCAGACAGCCCACCAGTCTACCGGCCCCGCGCCTGATCGCTACGCGCGGACATCCGCTGACTGCTTAGACCTTGAGGTAGCGGGTGATCGCGAAGTTGGCCGAGAACGCGGCGAGCACCGCACCGACCACCAGCAGGATGGGCACCACGACGAGCGCATCATCCATACCGACCAGGGCAAAGCCGGTGAGTCTGGCCCCGAGATAGCCCTGCACGAAGAAGTACACCAGCGCCACAATCGCGCCGCCGGCGAGCAGTGAGCCGAGCAGCGCCGCGAAGACACCCTCGAGAATGAACGGCGTTTGAATGAACCGGTTGCTCGCGCCGACCAGTCGCATAATGCCGAGTTCGCGGCGTCTCGAGAACGCCGACAAACGGATGGTCGTGGCGATCAGCAGCGCCGCTGCGATCAGCATCAACCCGGCAATGCCGATGGCGGTGTAGCTCGCGACGTTGAGCACCGAGAAGATCTGGTCCAGGTATTTGCGCTGGTCAGCGACGTTTTCTACGCCGGCCACCCCGGACAAGCTCTCGACCAGCACGGCGGACTGGGACGGGTCCTTGAGGTTGACCCAGAAGGTCTGGTTCAACTGATCCGCGGTGACGTAGTCGGCCACCGGGTTGCCGGCGAACTGCTTCTTGAAGTTCTCGAAGGCCTGCTCGTGCGTCTCGAAATAGTAGGTGTCGACGAACGGCGTCAGGGTCGGCGATTCGAGCTGGGCCTCGACTGCTGCGATCTGCTCTGCCGAGGCGTCGCCGCCGGTGCAGGTTTCGCCCGGCGAGATGTCGGAGCACATGTAGATGCCGACCTGCGCCTTGTCGTACCAGAAGTTCTTCATCTGGCCGATCTGCATCTGCATCAGTACGGCCGCGCCGACGAAGGTCAGCGAGATGAAAGTCACGAGTACCACGGAGACGACCATGGATGCATTACGTCGCAGACCGTTCGCGGCCTCGGAGAGCACCAGTCCGAGCCTCATCGGTTGGGCCCCACGTTCTGTTCGCCGGTTTGGTCGGGTTTCTCGCCCGGCGCCCGCAGCCCGAGTTTCTCGGCGAGGGTGAGCTGTTCGGGGGCGTCGTTGGGGGCGACCGGAAGCACCGGGCGCGCCATCGGCGGCGTGGCCCCGGCGGTGTCGGCCTCCTCATCAGCAGGAGCCTCGGCCGCGGGAGCCGACACGGTCGGTACCGAAACAACCGACGCGGCCGCCGCGGCAACCGCAGCTGCCGCCGCCTGGTGCAGCGACACGGAGGTTTCGGGAACCGGCGCCGACGGATGCGTCAACGAGGGTTGGGCCGCGGCCCGCGCTGCGACGGCGGCCGACGCGACCGGCGCGGGGTCGCTCGCTGCGGCATCCGCTTCAGACGTCGGCACGATGGTCGGGATGGACGCGGTGGCGTAGCCGCCCTGGCGTTCATCCCGCACGATCTCGCCGTTGACCAGTTCGATCACGCGGCGCTGCATCTTGTCCACGATGCCGGCCTCGTGGGTGGCCATGATCACGGTGGTGCCGCCCGCGTTGATGCTCGCGAGCAGTGCCATGATTTCGGCGCTCGTGGTGGGGTCGAGGTTTCCGGTGGGCTCATCGGCCAGCAGAATCTGGGGCTTGTTCACGATGGCGCGGGCAATGGCCACGCGCTGCTGCTCACCACCGGAGAGTTCGTGCGGCAGGCGCTGGGCCTTCTCGGCCAGGCCGACCATCTTCAGGGTGTCGGGCACGGCTTCCTGAATGAAGCCACGGCTCTTGCCGATGACCTGCAGGCTGAACGCGACATTGTCGAAGACCGTTTTGTTCGGCAACAGCCGAAAGTCCTGAAAGACCACGCCCATGTTGCGGCGAAAATAGGGCACCTTGCGGTTGGAGATCGAGCGCAGGTCTTGCCCTAGCACGTGGATGCTGCCGCTGGTCGGCTTCTCCTCCTTGAGCACGAGCCGCAGGCAGCTCGATTTGCCCGATCCGGAGGCGCCGACCAGAAAGACGAATTCGCCTCGCAAAATCTCGACGTCGATCGAGTTCAGGGCCGGCCGAGAGGTGCCGGGATACTTCTTGGTTATGTGATCAAAGCGGATCATAGCTCTTAGAGCCTAGGCACCCGCTGGCGTTTTCCCTACTGCGACATACCCGAGAGGGGGAAGGCTCAGCATCCGTTTAGTCTTCGGGGGCTTTCTTGCGCCAGCGGATGCCGGCCGAAATGAAACCGTCCAGGTCACCATCGAAGACGTTGCTGGGGTTGTTCACCTCGTACTCGGTGCGCAGGTCCTTGACCATTTGGTAGGGCGCGAGCACGTAGCTGCGCATCTGGTCGCCCCAGCTCGCGGTGATGTTGCCGGCGAGCTCTTTCTTGGTCGCGGCCTCTTTCTCGCGCTCGAGTACCAGCAGCCGGGACTGCAGCACGCGCATGGCGGCGGCCCGGTTCTGAATCTGGCTCTTCTCGTTTTGGCAGCTCACCACGGTGCCGGTGGGCAGGTGGGTGATGCGCACGGCGGAGTCGGTGGTGTTGACCGACTGGCCGCCAGGGCCGCTCGAGCGGAAGACATCCACTCGAATATCGCCGTCGGGCACCTCGATCGACTCGGTCTGTTCGATCAAAGGCACCACCTCGACCGCGGCGAATGAGGTCTGGCGCTTGCCGGCCGAGTTGAACGGGCTCATCCGCACCAGGCGGTGGGTTCCGGCCTCGACGCTGAGCGTGCCGAAGGCGTAGGCGGCATCGACCTCGAAGGTCGCGCTCTTGATGCCGGCTTCTTCGGCGTAGCTGATGTCGAGCACGGTCGTGCGGTAGTCGTGCTGTTCGGCGTAGCGCAGGTACATGCGCAGCAGCATTTCGGCGAAGTCGGCGGCATCCACTCCCCCGGCGCCGGCGCGAATGGTGATGACGGCGTTGCGTTCGTCGAATTCGCCGTTGAGCAGGGTCTGCACTTCGAGCTCGCCGAGCAGCTTCTGCAGGCTGGCGAGTTCGACGCCGGCCTCGTCGGCCAGTTCCTGGTCGCCCTGGCCGTCATTGGCCATCTCCACGAGCACCTCGAGGTCATCGAGGCGGGCTCCGATGCTTTCGATGCGGGCCAGTTGCGACTGCCGGTGGCTGAGGTCGCTCGTCACCTTCTGGGCGTGCTCGGTGTCGTCCCACAAGTCGGGCATACCGGCCTCGCCGCTGAGGTCGTCAATCTCCGCGCGCAGTCGATCAATGTCGATCACCGAGCGGATGTCGCCAAACGTGGTCCGCAGCGCGGCGATCTGTACTGAGAAATCCAAGTCAATCATGTTCTGTTCAGCCTACCGGGCGAAGGTGCGGTGCTGCCGGGCTGGTGGGAGCACCACTCGAACAGCACTCCGGAAAACAGGGTCGGGATTGCACATGCCTGATTACAGGGGCGGGATCGCACGGGTCTGAGCAGCACGGGTCGGGATAGCACCGTCGGGATTGCACTGCGAGTAGCATCGAACCGATGAGCAACCACGAGCGCCCCTTCAGCCTGCGCTCGGTCGCCCTGGTCGCATTCCTACCAACCCTGCTGTTCTCGATCGGCGAGGGCGCGATTATCCCGCTGATTCCCCTGGTTGCGACTGACCTCGGTGCTTCCCTGGCCATTGCCGGTGTGATTGCAGCGATGGTCATGCTCGGTGAGCTGGTCGGCGATATTCCCAGCGGCTGGATCGTCTCGCGCATCGGGGAACGGAACGCGATGATCTGGGCATCCGCTCTCACCATCGGTGCCGTGATCGTCTGCATTGTCGCTCCCAACCCACTCGTGCTCGGTCTCGGCATTTTTCTGGTCGGCCTCGCCACAGCCATTTTTGCCCTCGCCCGGCATGCCTTCATGACCAACTATGTGCCGCTGGTCTACCGGGCCCGCGCGCTGTCGACCCTCGGCGGCGTGTTTCGAGCCGGCTGGTTTGTCGGCCCCTTTCTCTCGGCCGGCCTGATTCACCTCACCGGTGGTACGCAGGCCGTGTTCTGGGTGTTCATCATCTGCTGCGTCGCCGCATCAGCGACGCTGCTGTTGTTGCCAGACCCGTCGAAAGCCTTTGCCACTCCCTCCGCTGATAGGACCATATTCGACGCCACCGACACGAGCACCGGCGCGATCAGCAGCACCGGAACGGCGCGACCGGCCGTGCCGGTGCAGGGATTGTTCCAGACGATTTGGAGTCACCGCGGAGTGCTTTTGCGGCTCGGTACGGGTGCCGGTCTGATCGGTGCGATGCGGGCCAGCCGCACGGTGATGCTGCCGCTCTGGGCGGTCAGTATCGGCATCAGCGCCCCCGACACGGCGTTGATCATCGGCATCGCCGGCGGCATCGACTTCGCCCTGTTCTATGTCAGCGGCCAGATCATGGACCGGTTCGGCCGCATCTGGAGCGCGCTGCCCTCGATGATCGGCCTCGGTGTCGGTCACCTGGCACTCGCGTTCACCCACGACCTGCCGAGCAACGTGGAGTGGTTCATCGGCGTGGCCATGTTCCTCTCGCTCGCCAACGGGGTCGGCAGCGGCCTGCTGATGACGCTCGGCGCCGACCTCGCTCCGCGGCCGAATCCCGCACCGTTCCTGGGCGCCTGGCGGTTCACTGCCGACTTCGGCAGTGCCGCAGCTCCCCTGGCGGTCGCCGGCATCACCGCCCTGGTCTCGCTCTCGGTTGCCAGCGGCGTCATGGGGGCAATTGGCCTCTGCGGCGCGGTGCTGCTGCGCCGCTACATTCCGCGCTACGCCCCGCATCGCCCCGGCCGCCTGCTCTGACCGGGCGAACCTGACCGGGTGGAATGTTCCCGGCGGCTCGCGCGTTGGGCCAAATATGCCCCTCATCGGAGAATACGAGCCAAGCACCGCCCAGTGGGTGCGCGACCAGGTCGACCTGTACGAGAAGTCCGGCGGAACCGAGGGCACGACTCTGCGTGACATGCCCGTGATCGTACTCACCACCGTCGGCCTCAAGAGCGGCAAGTTACGCAAGGCACCGCTCATGCGCGTCGAACACGACGGTCATTATGCCGCTGTCGCCTCGCTCGGTGGCAGCCCCAAAAACCCGGTCTGGTACGCCAACGTCATCGCGCACCCCGAGGTGGAGTTGCAGGACGGGCCCGAGAAGTGGGACATGCGCGCCCGCGAGATCACCGGCGACGAAAAGGCCGTCTGGTGGGAGCGCGCCGTGGCAGCGTTCCCCGACTACGCCGCCTACCAGGTCAAGACCGAGCGGAAGATTCCGGTTTTCGTGCTCGAACCCATCGAATAAAGGTGGCGAAAGCAGCCACCCGCAAGGCGTCGATCGACCGCATAACGCTGCCCGAACTCGACGACGACGACGGGGCGCAGCTTTGCTCCGGCGACGGTCGCGAGGCCGAGCGCTACACCGGCGTGAACCTCGACGGCCGCGACCTGACCGGCATCTCCTTCGGGGAGTGTGAATTTGCGGGAGTCTCGCTGCATGAGACCAAGCTGCGCGGAGCATCCTTCTCGGAATGTCTCGCCACCGATCTGCACGCCCCGGTGTTCAGCGCGCCGCGCTCGAACTGGCGTGACGTGCAGATCAACCACGCCCGACTCGGCTCGGTCGAGGTCTACGAGGCGACGCTGCGCTCGGTGCACATCGACGGGTCGAAGCTCGATTTCGTAAATCTGCGCAACGCGACCCTGACCGATGTGCTGCTGAGCAACTGCATTATCGACGAGCTCGACCTCGGCAGCGCCACCGTGCAGCGCCTCGAACTGCAGAACTGCCGCATCGGCACCCTCGATGTCGGCGGCGCCAAGCTCAAGGACGTCGACCTGCGCTCCAGCGACTTCTCGGCCGTCCACGGCCTTGAGAGCCTGCGCGGTGCCACGATCGACGATGCCCAACTCGGCATGCTGGCGCCGCTTCTCGCCGCCCACCTCGGCCTGCGCGTCGAATAGGCCGGGCCTCGGCGCCGCTCGATAAGAGGATGCCCGGGCCGGCCTGGTACGGCCGACCGCGCGGGGTCGCCGCGTCAGGGAATCGCGACCGCGGTCAGCTCGAGGTCGGACTTCGGCTGGTCGCGCTGGGTCGCGATCGCAGCCCCGGCGGCCACGCAGACCACGACGATCGCTATCTGCTGCAGCAGCGTGAAGGTTTCGCCAAGCACGAGCGCGCCGAACCCGGCCGCGATCACCGGGCCGAAGCTCGTGATGATCGCGTACAGGCGAGGGCTGATCCGCCGCAAAATGTACGTGTCGAGTGTGTAGGGAAAGGCCGAGGAAACCACTCCGACGAGCAGGAGCAACCCGACAACGCCCCAGGTGAACGCCGACAGGTCGAGGGTGAGCACGGCGAACGGCACCACGATCACGAGGCTGACCAGGCTGGCAATGGAGATACCCTCAAGGCCGGCAAATTCGGTCGCCACCCTGCGGGTCAGCAGGATGTAACAAAACCAGGAGGCCGCTGCGGTCAGCGCGAGTGCAATGCCGAGCAGGTCGAGCGTGCCGTCCGACCAGGTCAGCAGAAACACGCCCCCGGCGGCGGCCGCGGCGCACACGAAGTCCAGGATGCGGCGGCTGGTGACGAGGGCGAGAGCGAACGGGCCGAGAAATTCAATGGTCGCCGCAACGCCCAGCCCGAGCATGCTCACGGCCTGGTAGAAGCTGAGATTCATCACGGCGAGCACGACGCCGAGGGCGAGCGGCGGCCAGATGCGGCTCCAGGTCAGGTTCTTGAGCCTGGGCCGGGCCAGCGGCAGCACGACGATGACCATGACGATTTGTCGGGCCGCGACGACGACCGGCGAGCCGACGAGGGGAATGAGCAGTCCGGCCAGCGACGAACCGAAATTGATGCTGACTTCGGTGGCGAGTTGAGCGCCCGCACCCTTCCACTGCCCCCGCTTGGTACGCACACTGCTCCTGTCGGCGCCGTCAGGGCACCTAGCGAGGGTACCGCGCGCGGCATCCGCTCTGAGAATGCGCGGACGACCGCGGCCTAGAGCTGCAGCGGAACGAAGGTGTATTCGCTGGTCAAATGTTCGTGCTGGCAGGCACCGCAGTAGAGCACTCCGGACACGCGCATCGCGTCGACCCGGGAGGAGCATTGGATGACCTTGGGCCCACAGCACGGCGAGATCACCATGAAGCCACCCGATTCGGCCGGATCGTGACCGCTCAATCCGCGGTAGTGATGCACTCCCTCGCAGGGGAGAAGAGACTCGAAGTCGAGCTGCTCCACACTGTGCTCATCGACTTCGTGTCGGTCTAGTAATGCATCCATGAATTAACAGCCGTTCTCGGTGATTCTCAGCCGCCATGCTGGGCCACGTCAACCGGTGGCGACCAGCCCGGTTGAACGACGACCCGAGGTCGCCAGCACTACCAACCGGGGACCGGGGCTGGAACGAGTTTCGACTGCGTAAAAATGTGAAGCCCCCTACGGGTAAGAGGCCTCCGTGTCGGCTACGTGTCTGTGCATAGTACGCTTCCATCCTGAAAAAGCTAGTGCGCCTTTGTGGGCGCTCCCCGCCTACCCCGGCCCTCTCCCTCGAGAGCGGGAAATGTGTTGCTTCACGGGTGCTGAGGCAGCAATTATCCCGCTCTCGCGGAAGGGGATGCTGCTAGTGGAACACGGCCCGGGACACCACCGTCACCTCGAGCGGCACCCCGTCGGGAACCACGAGGGTGAGCACGGGTGGGCGCCACCACGACCGCAGGGTCACCGACGCGCTCTGCCCATCAGCGGATGCCGCGCTCGTCACGCCGAGCGCCTCGAACGAGGGATGGGGAACGAGGCGCAGGTACTCATCCACCGCAGCCGACACGTCACCGGAGCGCAGCTGCGGCCGAGGGCCCACCATGCCGACCTGCACCTCGCCGAGAGTGAAGGCCTCGGACCCGGCGAGCGCCGCCCCGTCGGCAAGGCTCAGCAGCCGCTTGTGCTCGAGGTAGAGCGACGTCGCTGAGAGTGCCACGAGCACGAGGCTGAGGGCGAGAAAGCTGTAGAAGATGATGAGCAGCAGGGTCGACCCGTCCTCGGCCCCGGCATGCGGCAGGCGCCCGCTCATTCGAGGCCGCCAAACCGGGACACGATCTGCGTGGATGCCGCAGTCATCGGCACGCTCGCGCTCTGCTCGAGCGCCAGCAGGTCGGGCACGAGCGGCAGGGCGATGCCGATGCGCACGGTGACCGTCACGAGAGCCTGGCGGGTGAGGCATTGGCTCGGCCCACCGGAGCACTCGATCTGCACCTCGGCATCTCCGGCGTCCAGTCCGTAGTCTTCGAGCGCGAAGGCCACGGCGCGCCGAGCGCGCTCGGTCGCCGTGGCCTGGTCCGGCGCCTGCACGTAGACCCTGGCTGCCTGCCGCGCGGCTCCCTCCACGGCGAGCGCACCGCCCTGCAACGACGACAGGGCGAGCACGAGGTAGACCAGCGGAACCAGCAGGATCATTCCCGCCGTGATGAATTCCAGCGAGGCCGAACCGGCCTCACTTCCGGGCGCCCCGGAGCGACTACTCCAGCGTTTCGACCGCGGCATGCGCGACCACCTCCAGTCCGCGCGGGGTACCGAGCAGGCCCATCAGTGGCAGCGGCGCCACCACCCGCACTTCGACGCTCGGGTAGTCGGCACGGGGGCCGTAGCGAGCGACCACATCGGTGGCATAGGTTGCTCCGATGGCGGTCGTGATCAGATCGCGCGTTCGCGCAGCTCCGGCGGGCAGGCTGCTATCGGCGAGTGTGGCATAGCGGGCGCCCTCGGCCGCGGCATCGAGCACGGTGTTGCGAATGTGCAGCGCGAGCGCCAGCTGCATGACCATGAGCGTGAGAAAGGTCAGCAACGACACCACCATGACAAACTCGGCCACGGCGCTACCCGCCTCGTCGCGCAACTCGTGAAGGCGCAACCAGGCGAGCCGGCGCATCCGGTTATGCATGGGTCGATCAGAAACTGCTGACGCGATCCATGGCCTGCTGGAAGACCCCGCTGAGGGCCGGACCGGCCAGGCCCCAGATGATCAAAACCAATCCGGCCGTCATGAGCGTGATCAGCACCCAGCCGGGGACGTCACCCGTTTCGTCGTGGAGCAGACCCTTGAGGCGAAGCATGATTCGGGACATGGCATTCTCTTTTCTGGTGAGCGGAACGGTACCGGGCAGTGCGTTTAGAAGCCGGCCTGCAGAACAACGAGGCCGGGAAATACAGCGAATAGAACGGTCATCGGCAAAATCAGAAAAACCAGGGGCACGAGCATGGCAACTTCCTTCTTGCCGGCCATCTCGAGTAGCGAGCGTTTGGTCTGGTCGCGGGAATCCTGGGCCTGCGCGCGCAACACCTCGGCGATCGGCGAGCCCCGGTCGAGGGCACCGGTGACCTGATCGACAAATCGGGTCACCTCCGGCAACTGGATGCTCCGCGACAGCGCCGAGAGCGCCACCCCGATCGGTACCCCCGCGTGCACCTCGGTGATCACCCCCGCGAATTCTCGCGACAGCTCCCCCGAACTCGTGCGGGACACCCGCCGGATCGAATCCAGGATGCCTTCCCCCGCCGACAGCGACAGGGTGAGAAATTCGAGAATGGTCGGCAACTCGCTGCGCATGCGGGCCAACCGGGCGGTGGCGGCCCGCTGCAGGAGCCAGTCCCGCAACACGGCGCCACCGATTCCCGCCACGAACGGCACGACCACGCGCGCCGGCCACGGCAGTTCCGGAAGGGTGACGATGGTGATCACCGTGCCGGCGGCAAAGGCGAGAAGCGCCCAGACCAGTTGCACCGAGCGAAACTCCAGCGCGGTCTTCGCCGAGCCTGACTGGTGGAGCCGGCGCGCGATGAACTCGCTGCCGCCGAGCAGGTTCGACAACCCGCGGGTGAGCGATCCGAACAGCGGCGCAAACAGGCTGCCCAGCACAGGAATCGGGTTGACGGTTTTCCGGGCGACGATGCTGCGGGCTTCGGCGGAGACGTCGAGAATGTACGGCACGACCCGATCGATCAGACGGGGCCGGGTCAGCCGCGGCGTCAGGCTCACGAGCGACCACAGCCCCACACCGAGACCGCTGCCGCAGAGGACGGCCCAGCCCAGGCTCGCGCTCATGGCAGGCACCCGCCGGCTACGCGAACCATCGGCGTTCCTCCGGCAGCCGGCCGAGCGCGAGCATGACCCGGTAGGCCACGATTGACAGGGCCAGGCCGCTCGCGATCACGGCGACGCCAGCCGGCGAGTTGTAGGCGACGGCAGCCTCCGGGCGGGACGCGAGCAGCACCAGGATGATCCACGGTGCGGCCACCCCCAGTCGGGCCGCATTGACGACCCAGGACTGCCGCGCCTCAACTTCGAGCCGTACCGCGGCATCCTGTCGTAGCCAGGCTGCGAGGCTGCGCAGCACCACGGTGAGGTCGCTTCCACCCACTTCCCGGGCCATGCGCAGGGTTTCCAGGATGCGATCGGCGACCGGATCGGCGAGGGAGCGTTTGAGTTCGTCGACGCAGTAGCTGAAATTGCCGGTGGCCCGGTACTCCCGCTCGAACTGGGCAAACGCCGTGCGGGTGGCCACCGGTCCGGCCTGGGCGAGGCTGCTCACGCTGTCGGGCAGGGCCAGCCCGGAACGCAGTGCCGACACGAGGTGATCGACGACATCGGGCCAGACCGTGCGATTGGCCCGGCGCCGGGCCGCGGCCCGCCACGAGACGATCAGCCACGGCAGCAGCACTCCGACCAGTCCTGCGACGGCGCTCAGGGCCTGTACGGCGAACAGGCCGTGCATCAGGGCAGCGGATGCCACACCCACGATCGTCGACACCGCCAGGAACGCCGACACCGGCACCGACCGCAGCCCACCCTGAACCAAGCGCACCCGCATCCGCTCCCCGGCGCCCGCCCGGCCTCCCGCGGATACAGCGCCGGCCGGCCAGAGAAACGGCGCCAGCAGCAGCACGAGCCCACTCCCGAGCAGGCACCCCAGCACGAGAGTCATGCGGCACCCTGCCGCAACACCAGCGCCGGGTCGACGCCGGCGGCACGAAATTTGGCGAGCTTGGTGGGATGCGAGCCGGTCGGCTCGAGGTGCCCGTGCGGGGACAGAAACAGAGGGCTCGCCTCGATCGTCGAGCCGGCCAGTTGGCCGCTCGGCGCAATGATCTCGGTGACCCGGCGACGACCGTGCCGATCAATCTCGCAGTGCACCACGATGTCGATGCAGCCGGCCACCGTCGGCAGCACGAACGACGAGTCGATGTTGCGCCCGGCCAGCAGCGGCAGGGTGGAGAGCTTGGCCAGCGCGTCCCTGGCACTGTTGGCATGAATCGAGCACATTCCGGGGAGCCCGCTATTAAGGGCGATCAGCAGGTCAAGGCTTTCAGCCTCGCGCACCTCACCGACCACCAGCCGGTCGGGCCGCATGCGCAGGGATTCCTTGATCAGGCGGCGCAGGGTGATCTCGCCGGTGCCCTCGAGGCTGGGCTGCCGGCACTGCATCGCGACGACGTCTCGGGCCGACAGATCGAGTTCGAAGGTCTCCTCGACGGTCACGATGCGCTCACCCGGCCGCGTCGACGAGAGCAAGGCGTTCAGCATCGTGGTCTTGCCGGTCTGGGTGGCGCCGGAGACCAGAATATTCTGGCCGCCGAGCACGCAGATCCGCAGAAAATCGGCGGCCTGCTGGGTGAGTGAGCCGAGCCCGACGAGCTGGTTCAGATCGCGAATGCGCCGGGTGAACTTGCGAATGTTCACCGCCCAATATTTTCGCGTTATATCCGGGATCACGACGTGAAGTCGGGAACCGTCGGGTAGCGAGGCGTCGACGAACGGCGACGAGAGGTCGACTCGGCGACCGGAGGCCTGCAGCATCCGCTCAACGAGGTCGCGCACGTCCTGCTCGCCGAGCAGCAGCGTGGTCAGCTCTGGGACCCCGTCGCGGGCGACGAACACCCGGGCCGGGCCATTGATCCAAATCTCTTCGATCTCCGGATCATCCAGAAACGGCTGCAAGACGCCGAAACCGGTCAGCGCGGCCACAACCTCGCGGGCGGCCTGGTGCTCATCGGCGATCATCGGCGCGAGCCCGCTGAGCGCCCGCTCGCTGTACCGGCGCAGTTCGTCGCGCACGTACTGCTCGACCAGCGCGTTATTGGCCGCCAGGTCGACGCCCTCGCGGCGCACCCGCGATCGCACTTGCTCTGTGATGATACGAACGGCTTCGGTCATCCCCGTATGATGGCCTCATTTGCCGTTCTGCGTAAAAGTTATCCACAGGGCTTGTTTTTAGGTGCCCCGAGCCCCAAAAATGGTCGCAACGGATGCCGGGCATCCGTTGCGACCTAGCTCCCTCGAGACGATGCCCGTGCCGCACGGGGACCGCTGTCCTGCGACCCCCATATTATTCGTACGAACACCCCGGACCCGTCCCTGTCATCCACTTCGGAGGACAGATCACACGGCCGAGGCTCGCTGCTGACGACGCGGTGCGTGTGATCAACTGTTCACAGGAACCTAAGCCCTCTCGACCCGTGGATCGTTCCTGCGGAAGTTTGCTTTCGAACATGGTGCGGGTGTCTGCGGATCGCCTGGCAACGCGCGGCTCGATGTGCAGTCCTTCACTCTTCGACCCGCGCGCTTGCCTGTCGCTATTCGGCGACGAGAACGGCCGAGTGCGTCTCGTGGGATGCGAGCGCAGCTTCGTAGATACGGTGGGTTTTCAGAGCTTCCTCGGGAGTGACGCATCCGAATCGGTCTCCGAGCAGGCCAGCGCGCTCCGCGAGAAAAGCCGCCCACATTTGCAGAATGGAATCTGAGAACCCGCTCTCAAAGATACCGCCGGTAACGGTTGGCCACACCGACTGGCTCCCCACGTCGGAGTGCTGCCAGACCTGTTCTCGGCCGGAGCCGGGGAGGTCTACCACGGCAAAGGTTGAGACGCGTTTTGGATTCTTCGTGGAGAAGAAGACGCCGCCATCAAGCCCAACTGCGCGCAATTCCCAGGTGTTCTTATCACCCGGCGAGATTCGTTTTGTTTCTATGGTCAGGGGGAACTGCTCACCGTCCTCGAGGAGGACGTTCGTGGTGAGCACGGCATTCTCAAACGTGTCGCAGGCCTCGGGTGCCCCGTCGGGACCAGGCCGAGTGGGTACGAGGTTTTGAAGAGTGCTAAAAACCGATTGAGGATTCCATCCGAGCCGGAGCGGCACATGGAGCGCATGCAGGCCAAGATCATTCATGACTCCGGCTTTACCGCAGTAAGCCGTCTGCCGCTTCCAATTGATTCCCTTCTGAAGGTCAAGATCGCTGGAGTGCAGAAATGAACTACGCACCTCAATTATCCGGCCCAACGAACCGGATCGAATCGCGTTGATGGCCTGCTGCGCTCCGGGAAAGAAAGGCATTTCACTGGAGCATCGCACGAAGGAATCAGGGTGAGCGCGTGTTGCTTCCACAATATTTTCGGCTGCAGCACGATCGATTCCAAAGGGCTTCTCCGCGAGCAGATCCTTACCCGCTGCGATCGCGTCGATGTACATCTGCTCATGGAGGTCGTGTCGGACCGCAATATAGACGACATCAATCGCCGGATCGGCGAGCAGCTCCGAGTAGTTGGTCACTTTTGTGATTACCGTTGGAATCTGATCAAACCATTCCATGGCGGCGGGATTAATATCGCACACCGCGGTGACTTGCGCTCTCACCGGGTGATCGATGAGGGCTGGCCATCGCTGAATTGCCATCGCAATTTCACGCCCCATGAGGCCAGCGCCGACGATTCCGATGTTGACTGTTCGAGCGTTCATGTCATTCCCCGGCGATGAGCTGGAGGGCGTTGTCCACGCTCGTTCCGCTGTGCAATACGGCCATCATCGCCCGTGTAATGCCGACCGGGTCGCGGTGCTGCATGATGTTGCGCCCGTAGACCAGCCCGCGGGCACCTTGAGCAAGCACGCCTACCGTGCGCTCCAGGAGTGCGCGATCCGAAATGTTCCCGCCGCCGCCGCGAACGAGCACCGGGAGATCTCCAGCGGCCTCAATCACGAGGTGATAATCCTCCACCTCGGACGTGGGGTCGGCTTTGATGAGGTCCGCACCGAGTTCTCGGGCCTGGCGCACCAGCGAGACGATTTTTCGCGTGTCTCCGTCCACCATGTAGCTCCCGTTGACTGAATTGTCTTGCATCACGAGCGGCTCGACCATGAGCGGCATATTGTAGCGCGTGCAGTCTTTACGCAGCGACATGATGCTCTTGATGTTTGCTTCGCGAATCTCCGGTCGGCCGGGCAGTTGAATGAGATTTGCGACCACGCAGACGGCGTCGAGTCGGACTGCCTCTTCGACAGCGTCGGGAAAGTGATGGCTGTAGAGGTGGTCGTCCAGCGGCACGCCATAGACATTAGCGATGTCCGTGCGTAGCACGAGCGCGGGCTTCTGCTTCCCTGGCACTGATTGCAGAACACGTGCTTGACCCACGGTCAGCTGGATGGCGTCAGGGTTCGCTTCTACGAGAGCACCGACGGCCGTGTCGATGCTTTCGATACCTTTGAGGAACGAAGGCTCCCCAAAAAAGCCATGGTCGACAGCAACGTCGAGTGCGCGGCCGGAAAGAGGGTTGAAAAGACGATTGAGTCGATATGAGGTCACGAGGTTTTCCTTCTGTTCAGCACGGACATGGGCTGATGACGAGGGTCGCTTCCTCGCTCACACCTCAGCATCATGCCGCTACTTTCTTTCATTTTGGTTGCGACATGTGTCACACTAGCCTCACCGAGACAACGTTGTCCAGCAACTTAAGATGACACAAAGGAGTGTGGCAATGTACAAGATTTCTGTAGCCGGACATATCTGCGCGGATCTAACGCCAGAGTTGCCGGCCGGCATTGGCATGGTTCCTGGCCAGCTCGTTAATGTCGGTCGACTCAAGATCCGCCCCGGTGGCTGCGTCGTGAACACCGGAGGGGACTTGGCTGCGCTCGGTATATCCGTTTCAACTTCCGGCATCATCGGCGACGATGAGTTGGGGAGAATCGTCTTGGCTAGTTTGGTCGAACAGGGAATTACGACAACGGACCTTCAAGTCGAGCGAGACTACTCGACGTCGTATTCCATCGTGCTCGAGCCCCCCGGCATGAATCGATCGTTCTGGCACCACGTTGGCGCCAGCATCCGCTTTGACGGTACACGCGTCAGCGTGGAGGGTATCGACCTCCTGCACCTGGGCTACCCACCGCTCCTGCCGTCACTGCTGCCAAGCACCGCGCAGCCAATTGTTGACCTATTTAACCGGGCCCGCGACTCCGGGGCCACGACTTCGCTGGATATGGCGGTGGTTGATGGTGATTCACCCGTTGGCCGGGTCGATTGGCATGGCATCTTTAAGCGGGTTTTGCCACTCGTTGACATCTTTACGCCGAGTCTCGATGACCTCCAGTCTGCGCTAGCATTGCCGGTCGTTACAGATAGGAGCGCTCTCAGCGAACTGGCTCAATCGCTGATTGATGATGGCGTAGCTATCGTGATGATTTCGACCGGAGAAGATGGCGTACTCCTTCGCACGGGCACTTCGGCCCGATTTGCGTCCGGCGGTCGAGTGTTGGCATCTCTCGGCGCCGACTGGCACGATGCGGAGTTCTGGGTGCCGGCAGTTCATGTCGAACGCATCATGACGACTAATGGCGCCGGTGACGCGGCATCGGCAGGAATGCTCTTTGGGCTCGTCTCGGGATATTCTCCAAGAGAAGCCGCCGAATTGGCTGTGCTCGTTGCTTCGGCCAAGATTCGCGGTGAGAGCGTTGCCGACCTTGCGATTCCATTGCCGCACGAGACTTTTGCGTCGTGAGAGCTGTGCTCGACGCGATCGGGGTCCCCCCGTAGGAAAGGACTACCTTCATGACCACGGTCCCATATGGGCATCGACGCCCCACAATGACTGACGTCGCCCGGGAGGCGGGGGTTAGTCTCAAGACGGTCTCGCGCGTTGTCAATAATGTCGCGACGGTGGAGAGCGGAATGGCGGAGCGCGTGCGTGCTGCGGTGATAACGCTGGGCTTTCGACCCAATCAATTGGCCGCAACACTCAAGTCGGGTGCGTCAACTGCAACCGTTGGACTCGTCGTCAGAGATCTGTCCAACAGTTTTTACTCGGCGCTTGCAACCGGGGCAGCTGGTGTTGCTCGGCGGCACGGGACCCAGGTGATCACGGCGACAATCGGCGAATCGGCATCACCGGAGGAAGAGATCGAACTGATCTTTGAACTCTGCCGCAGACGCGTCGATGGCCTTATTATTGTGGCCGGCCCGGGGGACCACTCGGTGCTGGCCGGCGAGATAGGTATGGGCACGCCCATGGTCTTCGTTGACCGAGTTCCTCGAGGACTGGTGACTGATTCGGTGGTCTTGGATAATGCGGGAGGCGCTCACGCAGCCATAGAGCGACTCATCGCCGACGGTCATCGTCAAATCGGTCTGGTGATGGACCACCTTGACATCGAGCCGATCAGAGCGCGCTTTGAGGGGGCCAAAGCTGCGATGCGAGAGGCCGGCCTGCTGGTCTCTCAGGCCCCGACCGCTACGGGCGTCCGTACGCCCGGTGGAGCTGCAGAAGCCGTTTCTCGCATGCTGGATTCGAATGCGGCACCGTCGGCAATATTTTGCGGAAACAACCGCGCGACACTCGGAGCCATTGAAGAAATCTGGCGCCGCCGTTCCCGAGTAGCCGTAGCCGGCTTCGACAATTTCCCACTCGCTCACTTGATGCCAATCCCGTTGACACTGGTGGAGTATGACGCGTCCGACATGGGCCGACGAGCTGCGGAAATGCTGTTCCGTCGCTTCGAACGGCACACAGAGCTGCCCGAGCAAGTGATTCTCCCCACCACTCTGATTCAAAGCGGCATCGGGTGGGGTAGTTAATTCAATAACCACATATACACGAAGAGGGCACCAATGCTGTTACCCATTTTTCTCTCGGCCAATCAGCCACCGGAACGCTTCTACCTCGGCGGGCCTGCAATCTCCAGTTTTCGAGGGTCCGCCGCCGTAGGTGACAGAGTTCCTGAGGACTGGGTCGGTTCGACCACCACCGTCTTCGGCGAAACCGAACTTGGTCTGTCCACGCTACCGAGCGGTGAGACTCTTCGGAACGTGATCGCCAGCGACCCCGTGGCCTGGCTGGGCAGCGAGCACCTGCGGGGCTTCGGTAAAGACAGCATGATACTTGTCAAGCTGCTCGACGCCGGGCAACGACTACCGGTGCATATCCACCCGGACGGCGACTTCGCGGCCCGGAACCTCGCTCAACTTCACGGAAAAGCCGAGGCGTGGATTATTCTGCAACCAGGGGTGGTACATCTCGGGTTCAACCGCGAAGTATCGTGCGAAGAGCTGGCGAATTGGGTAGACACGCAGAATACCGGGGCAATCCTCGCGGCCATGAATGTGGTTCCGGTGCGGGTCGGAGACGGAATCTTCGTCCCCCCTGGGCTTCCACACGCCATTGGGCAAGGAGTATTTCTCGTCGAAGTGCAGGAACCCGCAGACCTCTCGATCCTTCTTGAATGGGTAGGTTTTGAGATCGATGGCGCGACGGACGGCCATTTGGGCTTAGGTTTTGAGGTCGCGCTCGAGGCGGCAGACCGCAGCCTCTGGACGGCTTCTGAGATTGACGCTCTTGTGTGCCGCGAGAGTGCGTCCTCGGGGCATGCGCTCCCTGATCTAGCCGGCCGGTATTTTCGTGCCAACCACATCGCTGGCTCGGCGAAGCGGATACAAGCGGCAGGATTCTCGATTTTAATCGCGGTCGCAGGCCAAGGTGCTCTCGAGGCTCGACCCACCGCGGACAGCCAGCCTGTCTTTTCGACAAATGTGCAATCCGGAGACACCATTCTTATCCCGCACGACTTTGGGGAGTTTTGGGTTACTGGGAATGTCGAAATGATCCGTCTGCAACCTCCCGAGGTAATCCCAATTCGCTAGGGGAACGAATTCCTTCGCGAACTTGGGGCCAATTTCGCGAACGGATTGACATCCTGCCCCGACTCCCATTAAATGGACAGACAACGTTGTCCCACGAGAGGTGGCGACAGCGAATTAAAGGAGATTCAATGAAGAGTCCTAATGCGGTACGCCGCAATATTCGATTTTGGAAGTCCTCCGCGGTTCTTGCGACCGCTGTGGCTCTGGGCCTTACGGGGTGCGCCTCATCCCCCGGAGCGACTGACGCGGGTGCAAGCGATGCCGAAGAAGAAATCGGCGTGTCGCTGATCATCAAGACATCGTCCAACCCCTTCTTTGTCGCCATGCAAGCAGGCGCAGAATCGGCAGCCGCCGAACTCGGCGTCAAACTCACGGTGGCAGCGGGTCGTGATCTCGTCGATGAAGACACACAGATTCAGGCCATTGAAAACGCAATCGCCCAGGGCCAAAAGGGAATTCTGATCACGCCGAACGGTCCTTCAGTTCTGAACGCTATCGAGCAGGCGCGCGATGCGGGGCTCTACGTTATCGCTTTGGACGATCCACCGAACCCTGCGGACGCCGTGGACATCACCTTTGCAACGGACAATCGTATGGCCGGGAATCTCATCGGTGAGTGGACGGCGGGTGCGCTCAAGGGCGAAGACGCCGTCATCGCCCTGATCGATCTGAGCGCCGAGACGAACGCGTCCGTCGACTTCGAACGAGATCAGGGATTCCTTGAGGGGATGGGGATCGATACCAACGATCCGGACCTTAACGGTGACGAAGACGCAACAGGTTCGTATTCGGGTGGAGCCTACGAAATCGTGTGCAATCAGGACTCCGATGGGGCTGAAGACGGCGGGCGAACGGCGATGGAGACGTGCCTGTCCCTGAGCGATGACATTAACGTCGTATATACAATCAATGAGCCCGCGGCTGCTGGTGCCTACGAGGCACTCAGCGCACTGGGTAAGGAAAGTGGAGTTCTCTTCGTTTCCGTCGATGGTGGTTGTGCCGGCGTCGGCCTCATTGGTGACGGTGTCATCAGCGCGACCAGTCAGCAGTACCCACTCAAGATGGCCGAGCTTGGCGTCGAAGCCATTCATGCGCTCGTGACGACGGGACAGGCGCCCGAGAACACGAACGGGCTCGACTTTTTCAACACGGGTGTTGCCTTGATCACCGACCAGCCTGTCGATGGCGTTACCAGCCTCGATAGCGCCAAGGGCGCGGAACTCTGCTGGGGCTAAAACCCCGTGTCAAGCCGGATGGCAAGGACTCCACCCGGCTTGACGCTCCACGCTCACTCACCCTGAATCGCAGGAGTTCAACGTGACCCCATCTTCAACACCCGTCGCCTCGGCGACCGCACCGAATCTCGACGACGAGTTCAAAACTCGTCCCACGAACGTACAACGCACGCGCAATGTTCTGCACCGCTACCCGGTCATCAGTCCCGCGCTGGTCTTGATCTGCGCGGTGATCATTTTCGGTCTGATCAACGATCGTTTCTACACTCCGCAAAACCTCTCACTCATTGCGCAGCAGGTGGCCGTGGTCGGCTCACTGGCGGTTGGACAGACCCTTATCATCTTGACTGCCGGGATTGACCTATCGGTCGGTGCGGTCATGGTGATGAGCGCTCTCGTGACGGGACAGACCGCGGTCAACCACGGCGTCAACCCCGTGGTTGCCCTTATCTCCGGTTTTCTGGTCGGCATGGGCGCAGGCCTGCTGAATGGCATATTCGTGACACGCCTCAAGCTGCCGCCGTTCATTGTAACTCTGGGTACTCTCAACATTTTTCTGGCACTGAGCCTGCTCTACTCCGGTGGTTCTGCAGTTCGAGGATCGGACATGCCTGCGCTGCTCACCTGGACGGGGGTTGGGCTGAGCCTCGGTCCGTTCCGGATAACGACCGGAGTCATCCTCATGATCCTCATCTATGTCGTCATCGGCTACGCCCTGGCTAAGACCGCGTGGGGCAGACATGTATACGCGGTTGGCGATGATCTCGATGCAGCTCGACTTTCCGGAATCTCCGTTAATCGCGTTCTCCTCAGCGTCTACGTCGTGGCGGGATTCGTCATGGCACTCGCCGCCTGGATTCAAATCGGCCGCACAAACGCAGCGAGTCCCAATGTTGCCGGGGACCTGAATCTGGATTCGATCACTGCGGTCGTCATCGGCGGAACGAGCTTGTTCGGCGGCCGCGGGATGATCTGGGGCACGCTGCTCGGAGCGCTAATCGTTGGAGTGTTCCGTAACGGTCTGTCTCTGGCCGGTTTTGATGCGCTCTACCAAACACTTGCAGTAGGAGTTCTGATCATTGTCGCTGTCGCGCTTGACCAGTGGATTAGGAAAGGGCGCAAGTAGCCATGATCACCGAAACACGGACTCCAATCCTCAAGGCCACCGGGCTGACGAAGACATATGGACATGTCGTCGGACTCGACGGAGTTGACCTTGAACTGTATCCCGGGGAAGTCCTCGCCATCATTGGGGACAACGGAGCGGGCAAGACGACCCTGGTCAAGTGTTTGACCGGTGCGGAGACGCCAGACGCGGGGCATTTGGAATTAGACGGCAAGCCCGTCACACTCAAACGCCCGCAAGACGCGCGAGCGGCAGGAATAGAAACCGTCTATCAAAGCCTGGCAGTGTCACCGGCGTTGGACGTCGCAACAAACATGTTTCTAGGTCGGGAACTGCGACGCAAGGGTATCCTCGGTTCCGTTTTTCGGATGCTTGACACAAAAGGCATGCGGGCGGCAGCGACCAGAGAGCTTCTGTCACTCGGCATCTCGACCCTCCAAGACGTATCCGTTGCCGTGGAAAATTTGTCCGGCGGGCAACGCCAGGCCGTCGCTGTTGCTCGAGCTGCAGCTTTCGGCTCGAAAGTTGTCATCCTCGATGAACCAACGGCTGCCCTGGGCGTTCGGGAGTCCAATCAGGTGCTGAAAATGATCAGCGACATGCGCGATCGCGGACTACCCGTAATCATCATCAGCCACAATATGCCCCAAGTGTTTGACATCGCCGACCGCATTCACGTGCAACGACTTGGCAAGCGCGCGGGGGTCATCACGCCCGACTCCCATTCGATGAATGACGCTGTTGCGATCATGACGGGTGCCCTGACACTCTGACTATCCGAGACTCGCGGAAGGGTGCCGCGACATCCAGCGAAGCGGTCACAGAGGATATTGGGCACGTTTAGGTTCGGCTCTTTCTACTCGGCCAACTTGCCGGAACGTGTCCTGGCAGCGAGCAGTTCGAGCACGTGCTGATAGTCGGCGCCCGTGGCCCGGGTCATTCCCAGTTCACAGGTGCGATTACAGCTGGCGTGTGCGGTGGCGCCGGCTGCCCGCACTTCAGCTGCTTGTACCCGGGTGGCCGAGGCTGTGAGTTCGGGCTGCAACATGCCGCGGTCGCCGGCGAAGGCGCAGCAGCCCCAGCTCTCGGGCACGATCACGGTCTCAGCAACTGCGCCGGCAACCGCAGTGAGTTGCGAGTTGATGCCGAGCCGGGTCGAGGAGCAGGTGGGATGCAGGGACAGCGAGTCAATCTTCTCGACAGAAGGCAACGTGGGCAAGATGCGCTCGGCGACGAATTCGACGACGTCAACGACCCGCATCCGCGGCAGGTCGGTGTCGGTCTGGATCGTGTGAAGTAGTCCCTCAGTGCACGACGACGCGTCGCAGATTACCGGCAGCAGACCGTCACGAGTCGCGCTTCGGAGGCTCGCCAGCATCCGCTTTCGCATGATTGCTGCCCCCTCGGGAAGGCCTTTCGACGACCACGGAGTGCCACAGCAGAGCGAGTCAACGTCGGTCGGCACCAGCAGCGAAACGTCGGCGCGCTCGCACAACTCCTCAAAGCTGCTCTGCACACCGGCTGCGCCATCGGCTGGCCCAAACATGGAGTTGACACAGGCCGGCAGGTAGACCGCCTCGGGCTCGGTGCGCGGCGAGCGCCGAGCGCGGCGAGCGCCGCCGGCTGGCAGCTCCGCCGACCACAGTGGAAGCACATCATCTCCCACGATGGCACGGGCCAGCCTGTTGGGCACCGTAACCACGGCGGTCAACGGGTTAGGCAGCGCGGACGCGACCGACAGGACCGTGCTCGCGATCTTCGTCGTGGTATCCCAGTGTTTCGCGACCGACGACCAGACGGCCCTTTCAGGTTTCGTGTGCTCCGCCTTGCGTAGTCGCCGCACCAGGTCGCCGGTATTGATCAGTACGGGGCACGCGGTCTGGCACATCCCGTCGACGGCGCAAGTCTGAACGCCCTGGTACTCGTAGTCACTCTCGAGCTCGGAGGCCAGAGCGGTGTCTCCCTGCGCGGTGGCGGTCGCGATGGCGCGCTTCACGACGATCCGCTGGCGGGGAGTGAGCGTGAGGTCCCGGCTGGGGCACACCGGCTCGCAGTACCCGCACTCGACGCAGCGGTCGGCCTCGACCTCAATTTGCGGGGTCTTCTTGATATTCTTCAAGTGAATTTCGGCGTCGTCGGTGATGATCACGCCCGGATTGAGCATGCCACCGGGGTCGCAGAGCTGTTTCACCTCCCGCATGATCGCATAGAGTTCATCGCCGTACTGGCGCCGAACGTACGGTGCCATCACCCGACCGGTGCCGTGCTCAGCCTTCAGCGATCCACCCTGCCCGAGGATCAGGCTCACCATTTCCTCGGTGAACGCCGCATACTTCTCGAGCCCTCGCCCCTCGAAGAGATCCGTGAGCATGAAGTGGATATTGCCATCTTTGGCATGACCGAAAATGACGCTGTTCTCGTAGCCGTAGGACTCGAACAGGTCGATCAGATCAGTACAGGTTCGGGCGAGAGAGGGCACGGGCACGACAACATCTTCGAGCAGAGCGGTCGTGCCGGACGGCCGCGAACCAGCGACCGTGGCATACAGCCCCTTGCGCAGGTGCCACAGCGATGCCCTCGTCGCCGCATCACTCGACAGCACGGCGGGGGTGCTGAGGTGAAGTGCGGCGAGTTCCCGGTCCCCCGCGGCTTGGGCGACGGCCAGCTCGTCGGCCGTCGCCGCCTGGTACTCGACCAATAGGGCTGCGTGCCGCTCCACGATGAGACCGCGAATAAGCGGATGCGCGTCCGCTTCGGCTTTACCCACCCGCAGCGACGCGGCATCCATCAATTCGATTGCCGATGCGCCGGTCGCCACGATGCCGGGCAGTGCCTCGTTGGCTTGCAGGAGGTCATCGAAGATCACCAGGCCGGTTGCGGCGTGCGTGAGCAGCGGCAACGTTCGGAAGACGGCTTCTGCGACGAAGCCGAGAGTGCCCTCGCTTCCGATCACCAGATGAGCGAGAAGCTGTGCCGGGTCGTCATGGTCGAGGAACGAGTTGAGTCCGTACCCCATCGTGTTCTTCATCGAGAATTGGTGCTGCACCAGGCGCACCGATTCTCGGTCACCGCGCACCCGGTCGCGCAGGCGCAACAGGCCGTCGAACAGGGCCGGCTCGTGGTAGCGAAGGAGCGCATCCGCATCCGGAGCGCCCGTGTTGACTACGGTTCCGCTCGGCAGCACGATCGTCATCGACTCAAGGGTTTGATAGGTGTTACCAGTGGTGCCGCAGGCCATGCCGCTGGAGTTGTTGGCGACGACTCCCCCGATGGTGCAGGCCGACTCACTGGCCGGGTCGGGGCCGAGCTTGCGACCGTGCCGAGCGAGCCGGGCATTCACTTGTCGCACTGTCGCGCCCGGCTGAACCCGCACGCGGGCTCCGTCGTCGAGCACCTCGATGGAACGGAAATTTCGGCGCACGTCGATCAGCACGCCGTCGGTCACTCCCTGCCCGCTCAAGCTCGTGCCGCCAGAGCGCAGCGTCACCGGCACGCTGTGGCGTGAACTCGCGCTGAGTAAGCGACCGACTTCTGCGGCGTCCTGTGCAATAACGAGCGCTTCGGGAATGAGCAGGAAGTGAGACGCGTCATGCGCGTTTGCGTGCAGGTCAATGGCGCGGGTGCGAACCCGGTCGTGCATCGGGGTTTTGGTGCCCGCTTCGTCAACGGTGCCAATGAGTTTATGCGCGAACATGTCCGCGACGGATGCGCTCCATTGCGCCATGGGATTCTCCACTTCGTGGTTGACTTGTCAGACAAGTCTACATGAGCGGCATTGGCTAAACTCGAGACCACCACACATCGTGGAGAGCAGGGAGTTGAACGTGATGGTTCGCCAGATCACCGTTACGTCGGTAGTCGATGCCGTGGGCGACGACATTCGACGCCGTCTCTTCGCCGGCGAGTTACCCGGAGGGTCGGCACTGACCGAGGTGGTCGTCTCGGAGGAGTATGCCGTTTCACGTTCAACCGCGAAGGCCGCTATCGAGAAGCTAAGCACCGAGGGGCTCCTCCAACGGGGCGCGCACAAGACCGCACGAGTACCCCTTCTGAGTTCGCACGACGTATTCGATATCTACCGCACCCGACAACGACTAGAGAGCCAAGCCGTTCGCGAGCTCGCCACCGAGCGACGTGTGCCGCGATCCGCCACAGAAGCCAACGAGCGCGTGCGTGCCACCGGGACCGGGCCCGCGATCGAATCCGTCGAGCCGGACCTGCGATTCCACACTGCGCTCGTAAACGGGCTCGACAGCCCACGTCTGGAGCGAATGTACGCTTCTCTGGTCGACGAGGTTCGCTTGTGTATGGCACAGGTACAGGGCCGCAGCCTGCTGAGCGTCGAGCAGATCGCTGCCGAACACCATGAGATCCTCGACCGCATCGGCACGGGCGACGCGGCGGGTGCCGTCGAATGCTTAACTAGCCACCTCGGTCGCGCGAGCGAACGACTCGCCCAAGCGATCACCGAGCAAAGCGACGGCGGCAGCGACTCGCCCTTGCGTTGACCGCGTCACCGGACACACTTCTCCGCACGTCCGGTTGGTTTTCGATGCAACGCGTCTGGCTCGGCTAATTGCAATGGACGCAGACTCGGCCCGACACGCAAGCCTGTGCCCCTTGGACACACTTGCGATCACCTATCGCCGAGCAAATCAGAGAACTGAGCTGCCGCGGGGATTTCGGACAGCGGAATTAGTGGTTTCTTCTACGCTGCCAGGGCTGGCTTTTCATAACCGTAGTGCACTTCGTTAGGCCGTCG
>NZ_SOHG01000044.1:0-27340 GCF_004403155.1 Cryobacterium sp. Hh7
TGGGTAAATTTTCTCCGCGATGCGGTCATGCTGATCTCTACTTTCAGTAACGCCCCATTTTAAGAGGGCCCACTGTCCGAGATATCCGCAGCAGCTCAGTGGTGTGGACTTCTCGCGCGTCCGCCGACAACGACTGGCTCTCGGTCGTGTGGTCTCCGGAGCTGGGGATCTTCTGCGCGGTTAGCGACACTGGTGCGGGTAGCGCTGTCATGACTTCCACTAAAGCTCCGACCGCCGCATACTACGTTTGGCCCGACGGCTCAACACAGTGGGGCGGCCCAGCAATCACCACTGCCGAAACCGCCATCAAGCATTTGATCGGTGTGAACTTCACCCGGTTGGGCAGACCGGTAACCATCGGGGCTGACCAAGGGCGCGGCGGTAACGCAGTAGCGGCGGGGATGCTCCCACAGGTCCGGTTCGGATCACTCGACATGAACCTGCAAGCACTCATCGAATGGTCCGGGCTCAGGGTCACACTCCGGCAAGACCCGACACTGCCAACGATTCATGTGGAAGTTTCCGTGCCAACGGTGTGGCCGCAAAAGTTGACTGTCGAATCGGGCATTGTCATCGACGGCACATGGTCAACCGACGATCCCGAAGCTACCCGAATCATCGTGGGCGGGCCGGGGCAAGAAACGGAGCGCGCGTTCTGGGGCGTCAATGACACGACCGGTCTGGAGGCCGAATACGGCGACATCATCGAAGTGTTTCGGGATGCGACCGGTGCAACCCTCACCTGGCCCGAAGTGATCCCTGACGCGCAACAGATCGCGGACAGGTATTTGCTCCGCCCCGAAGTGTCCGCCGCTGACAAAACCATTTTCACTAACTATCTGAATGCGGCTGGTGCGAAGTCTTTGGGAGAGGGTGGCCTGATGTCGGGGGTTTCCCTGGAGCTGTCCGAGACCGAGGTGTTCCATTTCGGTGGGGCTGACGGAATCCAGCTGGGCGACACGATCACCGTCACCTCTCAAGGGCTGACGTTCACTGACCGGATCACCGAAGCAACCCTCAGCTGGGATGCAACGGATGGACTAGTGGTGACTCCGCGTGTCGGGCAGAAAACAGATGACCCCGACCGGCAGATGGCGGAAGCTGTTGCCGCTCTGGCACGTGCACAAATCCGGCTGTCTACAAGCAAGTAGCACCGAGCTCTACTAACTCTCTGAAAGCCGCCCGTTGTGGCGGTCAATTGGTATGCCCAGAAAGGCAAATAATGGCCCTCACAAATAGTGGTTTCGACGGAACTGTCACAGAGTTGGCGTGGGCGAATATGTCCGCGCTGACCGATGTGGATGCGGTGGAGTCTTCTGCGGCATGGGCGCTCACTCAGGGCACAGGGCGGCAGGTTTCCACTGCCGCCCAGTCCGGGTATGCGTTCGCGAAAGGTGTGCTGTCCGAGGGCATCGAGCCAATCCTCACAAGCCTGGCAACGCCGGTGAACGGCCAATGGTTTCTGATGGCCCGTCATCTTGACTGGTCAGTGTCGCCCGCGAACGCCGTAACCATTGTCGCGATTGCACACTCCACAACGACAACGACGGTTCCGACTGCACCGCCCAGCACCTACCCGACGCTCGATAACAGTCCGGGCGTGGTTTATGACCAGAAGCTCGGTTGGGCGTGGGTGCGATCCACGGATACTACGGTGACCCTGTTCGATCTGCGCATCCTGCCGCCATCAGCCACAGATTTGCAGGCGTATAAGTGGGTGGACTCTGCGCAACGTAACGCACAAACGGGCATGCGGAACGGTGACACCGGGTATCAGTCTGACAACAAAACGACTTTCAGGTACGACTCGGCAACGTGGTACGTGTGGGAGCGAGGACGCACCGCCTATACGCCAACCTTGGCAGAAATGAGCTTGGGCTCAGGTGCCATTGAGGCTTACTACTCGATCAGTTCAGGCTTCATCATCACACTAGAAATTGCGATAACTTGGGGCGCAAACACCAGCATGTCCGGCCCCGACTTCCGCATTGGTGCTCCGGGTGCACTCACCTCCACCAATGTGTCATTTGCTGCACCGCTAGCATCGCATGTTGTTTTCCGTGACGTTTCCGCCAACGCCAGCTGGCATGGTGCAGCAGACGCCTACGCGAACATGCTTCGCCCACGAGTGTTCACCCTGTCAGGCAGCGGAGTCACGGACAATGGTCCGACCGGTCAGCCCATGATGTCTTTTGCAACCGGAGACTTCATTGCCGTTTCTGCTGTAGCGCATCTTGCTGGGCCTCTCACCGCATGAAGATTGCAGATTTTCTCAACGAAAACGAAACAACCATCTCTGACGGATGGCTGTATGAGCGCATCCGCCTCTGGCGTGACGCCCAACTTGCCCTCTCAGACTGGACACAGGTACTCGACGCGCAGGTAGACCAAGCCGCATGGGCGGCATACCGTGTGCTTCTCCGTGACCTGCCTGCATCGGCGGCAACACCGCAGCAACTCGTGTTCCCCGTAGCACCGTAGTCACCACCCAGCGGGAGCCCTGTGTGAGGGCTCCCGCTTTCGCATACCCGAAAGGAATCATGCCGTCAATAATCCTTGCCGCGCACGGCGGCATTACCACCCACCACCAGCAAGACATCGGCCGAGGGTTCCTGCACAACGGAATCGACCAAGGGCACTCGAACGGTACCGACTACGACCTGCAGATCATGGCTCCGGCTGACGGTGTGATCGTCTCCACCGGCAGACAGGGCAGCTATGGTAACCGGCTCGTCATCCGGCACAGCTTCGGCAGGTCACTGCTCGCCCACCACGCGGCGCAACTGGTCAATGTCGGGGATCAGGTCACCCAGGGGCAGATCGTTGCTGTCATGGGCAACAGCGGCACCAAGTACGTCCACTCCCATCAGGAGCTGTGGACCACGAACGGCGTGCAACTCGACCCGCTCGAACATCTCGGCGCCTCTGCTGCATCCCTCGTACCCGTCACCCTCACCGCTCTACCTCTCATTGGAGAAACCATGAACCTCTTCCACCTCGTCACCACTGGCGGCGATCAGGCCTACATCTTCCAGGGTGTCGCATCGCAGCAGATCATCAGCAGCGCGTACCTTGCCGCACTCGAAAAGGGCTACGGCGTCAAAGCAGTACAGGTCAACGAGTACGACTGGGACGCCATCACCCAGACGCACAACGCGGATGTGAAGGCAATCGCGGGGACGTGTGGCGGGACTGCCCAGCCAACACTGACCGCGGCGCAGATCGTCAGTGAACTCGCCAAGCGGCTCGCCGACTAATGCCCTGCCGTCACGATCCACACTCCACCTGCCCGTGCGGTCCTGGCTGCGCATCCTGCCGCCATGCCTGAGTGGCTACCGACCGCCATCATCGCCGTCATCGCCGCATCCGGTGCATGGTTCACAGCGCGAGTCATGGGCCGCACCGGATCCTATGGCCGCATCAAGGATCTGGAAGAGCGCGTCGATCTGGTCGAGCGCCGAAACCAGATCCTGTGGAACTACAACCGGCAGTTGATCGACCACATCTACCAAGGCACACCACCACCCCCACCCGTAATGCCTGAGGGCATCATCTAAGGAGCAACCATGACCGACACCACCCCCACCAAATATTCCCGCGCATTCTGGACCGACCTCGGCGACCGTGCCGTGTCGACCGCTGCGCAGACTCTCGGCGCCACCCTCGCAGCTGGCGGTCTCGGGCTGCTTGAGATTGACGTGCAAGCGGTCCTGTCGATTGCCGGACTTGCCACGCTGCTCGCCGTGCTCAAGGCGTTCGGCGTGCGCGCTGGGAAGACCGCCGTGTAACCTGCACGACGACTCCTACGAGGTGGCGGGGCGTCCTGCTAAGCCGGATCGTTTGAGGCTGGCGGCGTTCAATGCCAGCACCCCCGCAGTAGATCCAGATTAACGGGTACGTGGAGCCTTAGCAACCCTGGGTCCTTGTTTGAAACGGGAGTGCGCATATCGCCGGTAGCGCCGTATCCGCATATCCAGAAAACGCCCCGCCACCTCGTGAGAGGGGCGGGGCGTTTTTGTGTTGCCCCAGTTTGGGGGACATGGCGCGAAGGGGGGCTTGAGTCGTCTAATTTGGAGGGCTTGAACACTAATGGCTGAGGCAATGGCTTGACTGCCCGGTATTTGCGACCTGTTTTAGCGCGTATCCGATGCCCCTGTATCCCTTATAAACACTAGTAAGCATAGAAAGAGCCGCCTGTCAGAATCGAACTGACGACCTTCTCATTACGAGTGAGANTCAGAATCGAACTGACGACCTTCTCATTACGAGTGAGATGCTCTACCAACTGAGCTAAGGCGGCGTTACCAGATCACCTCGAAAGGCAGTCGGTGACACAGCAGCCAAGCCTAGTCGTTTCTGCGAGTGATTCTGTACACCTCGGCGAATGAGGCGTTCACGCACTCCGAAAGCGGGGCTACATCGTCGCCCTCCGCCCAGACCCGCCAGGCATGACGGATCGCCGCGACGGCTACGAGCGTGAACAACAGGGCCCGCTGATTCCGCTCGGCCGGGTCCTCGGCTCGCTCCGGGGCATCCGCTCTGAAACGGCGCTCGATAATCTGCTGCAGCTGGTCCTCGAAGTCGCGCAGGGTCGCCATGCGCATACCGAACAGGTAGGCGTTCTCCTTCATAACTGAGCGGCGCAGCTGGTGAATCTCCCGATCGGCCTCGGTGCGCTGCAGACTCTTGGCGAGCAGCAGGGCCAGATCGGCGAGCACGTCGCTGCTCGGGCCAGCCGCGACAAAGATTTCTATATCTTCAGCGGATGCCATTCCGGGCGCGTCCCCAATTAGGGCGGCGTCTTTCGAAGGGAAATAGTTGAAAAAGGTGCGCGGCGAGATATTGGCGAGGCGGCTGATGTCCTCGACCGTGACGTGCTCAATGCCGCGCTCGCGGGACAGGGTCAGCACGGCGTGTTGGATGGCTCGCCGGGTGGCGAGGCGCTTGCGCTCACGCAGGCCCGGCTGTTCCGTTTCGATCGACATGCCCCAATTGTTCCACAGCGCTCGAACGCCCTTGAGTGGTTAGCACTGCGGGTCGGCGGCCGGCACGATTCCGTCGACGAGATAGGAGTCGACCGCATCATTCACGCAGGAATTCGACTTGTTGTAGGCGGTGTGACCTTCACCGGTGTAGGTCACCAGGGTGCCGCTGTCGAGCTGCTCGGCCAGCTGCTGCGCCCAAACGTAAGGGGTCGCCGGGTCGTTGGTGGTGCCGACGACCAGAATCGGCGCCGCGCCCGCCGCGTGGATCTCGTTGCGTTCGCCGGTGAACGTGTAGGGCCAGTTGGCGCACCCGATGTCGCCGAAGCTCATGTACGGGCCGATCACCGGGGCAGCTTCGGCGAGTTCGGCGGCCTGGGCGCGCATCGACGCCGGGTCGGCGTTGTAGGCGTAGTCGATGCAGTTGATGGCCATGAATGACTCGGTCGAGTTGTCGGAATAGTTACCGTCGGCATCCCGGCCGTTGTAGGCGTCGGCGAACTGAAAGGCGCCGTCGGCGCTGCCGTGCATGACTGTGTCGAACATGACGCTGAGCTGCGGCCACGCCGTGGCCTGATAAAGCGGATAGATGATCGCCGTGAGCAGCGCGCTCGCGCCGAGCTGACGGCCATCCGTTGCCGTGATCGGGCTCGCGTCAACCGACGCCATGAGCGCCCCGATTGTCGTCAGAGCGTTGTCAACACTGCCCCGGAACGGGCAGTCCTCCCCCGTCACGCAGTCAGCGAGGTAGGCGCGCAGCGCATTTTCAAAGCTCACCGCCTGCGTCTTGGTGACCTCGAAGTTGCTCGTCGACGGGTCGACGGCCCCGTCGAGCACGAAGCGCCCGACCTTCTCGGGAAAGAGCTCGGCATAGGTGGCGCCGAGAAAGGTGCCGTAGGAGTAGCCGAGAAAATTAAGCTCAGTATCGCCGAGGGCGGCGCGCAGCAGATCGAGGTCACGGGCAGCGCTCTGCGTGTCGACGCTGCCGAGGAGCGGACCGGTCTCGTCGGCGCAGGCCGCTGCGAAGGCGTCGGACGACGCTGCAAGCTCCGCGATCCAGGCATCCGTGCCGCGTTTCGCCTCGGTCAGCCCATACAGGTACTCGTCCATCTCGGCGGAGTCGTAGCAGGACACCGCCGAAGAACGGCCCACCCCGCGCGGGTCGAATCCGACGATATCGAAGCTCGCCTGCAGTTTTTTGTCGGTGGCGTAGTCGAGGGAATCCGCGACAAAATCGTAGCCGGAACCGCCGGGTCCGCCGGGGTTGACCAGCAGGGAACCGATGCGATCGTTCCCGGTGGCCACGTGGCGCACGAGGGCGAGCGAGATCTCCCCGGCGGCCGGATCGCCATAGGAGAGCGGGGCGGACGCCTCTGCACACTGCAGGCCGTCACCGCAGCCGTCCCACTGCAGCACCTGGCTGTAGAACGGGGCGAGGGCGCTATCAACCTGTTCGCCGGTGGGCGTGGACTCGGCCGGGCCGTCATCCGTCGCAAACCAGGCGGAGCATCCGCTCAAAATAAGCGTGAGCGCCAGTGCGGCGGCCGTGGCGCTCAGTGCGCGGATACTGCGGCTCAACGGATTTCCTCTTTCCTGAAGCGGATGCTACGGCTCACGCTACCGAAAGCGGCTGGGAGTCGCTGTTGTCGACGTCGCTGTGTCACTGGTTTCGATGTCACTGGTTTCGATGTCACTGGGGACGACGGATCGCCGACACCAGCATCGCCTCGAGCGCGAGCGCGGGCGCGACGTTGCCCTGGATACGCTGGCGGGCCACGGCGATCGCGTCCATGGTGGCGACGGTGGCCGCCGGAGCGCTGGCCGCACTCGCGGTGCGCAGTTCGGCGAGCAGCTCGAGATTGATCACCGCTTGGTCCCGGCCCAGCTGCACCATCATCACGTCACGGTAGAGCGAGGCGAGGTCGACCAGGATGCGGTCGATGCCGTCGCGCAGGCTGCGAACGGCCCGACGCTTCTGGTCGTCTTCGAGGGCCTTGATCTGGCTGCGCAGCCCCGGCGGCACCGACTGGCCGGCCTCGACCCCGAGCGAGCGCAGCATGCCGTCGCGCTCGGCGGCATCCAGCTCGAGGGTGATGGCCTTGGCGTCGTCGCCGGCGATGGCAAGCAGCCGCGCGGCAGCGTTGACGGCCGACGACACCGAACGGATGCCAAGGGCCGTGCGCAGGGTTTCCTCGCGTCTGGCCCGGGCGTCGGCAGTGGTGGCGAGCCGCTTGGCCATGCCGATGTGGCTCTGGGCGAGGCGGGCGCTGAGTTCGGCGATGACCGGGTCGACACCGTTGCGGCGCACCAGCAGGTCGGCCACGTCGGCGACGCTTGGCATGCGCAGGCGCACGGTGCGTACGCGTGAGCGGATGGTGGGGAGCAGGTCGGCCTCGCTGGGCGCGCACAGAATCCACACGGTGCGTTCGGGCGGCTCTTCGAGGGCTTTCAGCAGCACGTTGGAGGTGCGCTCGACCATGCGGTCAGCGTCTTCGACCACGACGACGCGGTAGCGGCCGACCGAGGGCGAGTACTGCGAGCGGGCGACGGCTTCCTTGACGGATTCCATTTTAATGATGACGCCCTCGGTGGCGAGCACGCTGAGGTCTGGATGGGTGCGGGCCTCGACCTGGCGGGCCGCGGCGAGGTCTTCGGCGGGGGTGCCCGGGCTGAGCAGGGCTGCGGCGAAGGCGAATGCGAGGTTCGAGCGGCCGGACCCGGGTGGCCCGGTGATGAGCCAGGCGTGCGTCATCGAGTTGGACTCGGCGGAGCTGCTGCTGTCACTGGCGGAGGGCACCCGCTGCGCCGCCGCCCGGAAGATGGCGATTGCGTCGGCCTGTCCCGTTAGGTTGTCCCACACTGCCATGAGTCAAGGGTAACCCGCCCCACCGACACCGCCCGCGTGCGCGCGCTCGGGCCCGGGCCCGGAAGGGGGGCGACTGGTAGATCATGGGCCCGGTTGCGGAAGTCACGAGTTCACGACCGACTCAAGATGAGAACCCTCTCATGCTGCTCTGCGTGAGAACCTTCGTCGAGGCCCCAGACTGGAACAATGCAGACTTTCTGGAAGGTGGCGCTCGGTGCCGCGATTGTGGCCGCCCTCGGCGCCGGATCGGCGGGTGCCGTCGCGATGACGTCCGCTCTCACTATCACCGACGAACCCGGGCTGGTTCAGCGAATCGATCCCGTGAGCACCGACTCTGACTCAAGCACGACCGATGCGGATACCACGCCCAAAATCGCACCGACGCCCACGCCCACTTCGACCGCGACCGCTGATGTTCCGGTCGCCCCGCCCGTCGCTGTTCCCCCGGCCGGATCACAGACCATCGACGACGACGTTGACGAAATCGACGTCGTAGACAACGTGGACAACGCAGACAACGCAGACAACGACGTTGACGACGTTGACGACGTTGACGACGTTGACGTTGACGTTGACGACGACTGAACCCGGCGGGTCGCGTCCGCTGGAACAGGCGCCGGAGATTCTCGAGGCCGTCGCAGAGTCGCTCGGAATGACCCTGGTACGGCTGCACCGGTTCAGCATCGAAACGACCGCTCGCGGCTTCACTGCCGGGTACACGATCGAGCTGGATCCCGGCACCCAGACGACCGAGTCCCACATCGTCTACCTCGAATCGAATCCGACCAAACGTGACCGGCCCGGCGTGCTCGCCTTCCGTGACGAGCAAACCGGCGAAACCGTGGCCGCCTGGCTGTACCCGAACGATGCCGAGCTGCCGGCCCTGGCCGCGGCGGTCTACCCGGACGCCGCCCAGGTCCTGCTCGCCCGGCTCGGCCTGCACGCGAGCAGCCTCGTCGTCACCATCGCGGCCTATCGGCCAGGAAAACGCGCCGTCGTGCGTATGGTCGCTCCCGAGTTCACGGTGTATCTCAAAGTCGTTCGCCCGCCCGCCGCAGGGCCGCTTCATGCTCGCCACGTGTTCTGGGGAGCCGCCGGCGTTCCGGTACCGCGCAGCCGCGGCTGGAGCGCCGACGGATTCATCGCCCTGGAGTCCGTTCACGGTGTCGAAGCGAGCCAGGTGGTCGCGCAATTCTCGCCCGAACCTTTCCTCGACGAGCTCGATCGGCTCACAACAGAAATCGGCCTGATCGAAAGTTCCGGCCCGGCACGAGCATCGCTGTCAGCGCGCCTGCCCTGGTACGTGCAGCGGGCGGGTTCTCTGCTGCCGGCCGAATCGCCCAGGATCACCGCCCTCGGCGCTGCCATAGAACGGATGCGCGCGGCCGCGATTCCCGCCGCCCCCGTCACCGTGCACGGAGACCTGCACCTGGGGCAGATCTTTCTGAACCCCGACACTCTCGACTCCCCACGCATCTCCGGCGTGCTCGACATCGACACGGCCGGGCTCGGCGACCCGGCGGACGATGCCGCTGCACTCTACGCGCACCTGGTCGTGAGCGCCCTGCACCACGACGACCATTCCAATCCCGAAGCCGCCGAAGGCTGCCGCGTCCTGGCTGCCCGCGCCCGCAGCCGGTGGCCTCGCCGCGGCGAGCAGTTTCTCAACCGGGCGCGGTACATCGCGGCAACCCACCTGCTCGGGCACGTGTTGACCCCGGGCGCACACAGCGCGACATTGCTCGCCGCGGCCACCGAACTCGTCGTCGACCCCGCCTCAGCCTGAGACCAGCGGATGCCTTCGACCAAGATGAGAGTTCTCTCACACCGGGCTCCGAGGCTTCTCATGCTGGGGCAGGAATCTTGAAGTAACAGCAGACGAGCACAGGCTCGACCCGCCAACTACAAGGAGACACCATGAACCCCAAGATGACAGCCAAGAAGCGTTGGATTGCTATGGGCGCCGGATCCGCACTCGGCATCGGACTTCTCGCCGGCGGTGCCGTGACCGCAGCGAACGCCTTCGAGATTGAGGACCGTTCGGGAAGCTCGATCGGTGTGCAGCCGGTGAGCTCCATCTCGACGAGCACGGCGATTCCGTTCAGCACGGCGAGTGTCTCGACATTCGACGACTCGGTATCCTTCTCGAGCGATGATTCCTCCAACTCAAGCAACGACTCAAGCAACGACTCGTCGATCAGCTCAAGCAGCTCGAGCACGTCGAACACCGTAAGTGTCGCGTCGGCGGTCTCAGCCGTTTCGGTGGTTTCAGTCGTCTCGGTGGTGACCCCGGTGTCCGCACCGTCCGTCGCGAGCCCGGTGTCTGCCGCCTCGGTCGCCTCGCCGGCCAGCCCGGCATCGGTGCAGAGCCCCGCATCCGTCGACTAAGCAGAGCGTCGCGGCCCAGGTCGAACAACGAGCAGCAGAAAGCCCGGGCCCGCGCCCGGGCTTTCTGCTTTCTGCTTTCTGCTTTCTGCTTTCTGCTTTCTCGAGCGGGATTACTTGAGCCGATATCCCATGCCCCGCACCGTCTCAATGCGTTCCGGCCCGAACTTCGCCCGAAGATATCGCACGTACACGTCAACGACGTTGGAACCTGGATCGAAGTCGTAACCCCATACCCGGCTCAACAGCTGCTCACGACTGAGTACCTGGTCGGGGTGCCGCAGAAACTCTTCAGCGAGGGCAAACTCCCGGGCCGACAGTTCCACGGTGCGCTCCCCCACCGTTGCACGGCGGGTGCGCAGGTCGAGGGCGAGCTCCCCATAGGCCAGCCGCGTCGGCGAGCTCTGCTCGGCATCTCGCAGTCTTAAGCGGATGCGCGCCAGCAGCTCATCAAATTTAAACGGTTTGGCGAGATAGTCATCGGCACCACCATCGAGGCCGGCGACCATGTCGCTGGTCGTGGACCGAGCGGTCAACATGATGATCGGCAGCGGCAGCCGTTCGGCCCTGATCCGTTTCATCACCTCAAAGCCATCTATGCTCGGCAGACCAACGTCAAGCAGTAGCAGGTCGAAGGTGCCGGACTGGGCATAGCTCACGGCGTCGAGCCCGTCATCGACCACGGTCGAGGAATAGCCAGCGGCCCTCAGGCCCTTGCTCACGAACAGAGCGATTCGAGCCTCGTCCTCCGCGATGAGGATGCTGGTCATGTCGCGGCCACCACATCAACGGCGCGGCGCGGCACCAGTATGCCGAACCGGGATCCGTCGGGCGACGTCACCAGGTCGACATAGCCGCCGTGCGCCCGCGCGATAGCGTCGACGATCGGCAGCCCGAGGCCGGAACCTTCGACACCACGCCCGGAATCGACACGGCCGAACCGTTCAAAAATGCGGGCCTTGGCCTCCGTCGGAATGCCGGGGCCGTTGTCGCGGATCCAGAATTCCACCGCTTCCGCGTGTTCGGTGCTGCCTATCTCGATGGTCGTGCCGGAAGCTGAGTGTTTGGCGGCATTGTTCGCCAGCTGCAGGAACGCCTGAGTGAGCCGGGCCGGATCGACCGGCACGACAACGTGCGCGCGCTCGGCCAGGATCCAGACATGGCCGGGCAGCGCACTGACCTTGAGGTAGAACTGCTCGGTGAGGTCGCCGGCATCCGTTGGTACCCGCTGCAGATTGCCCCGCTGGGCGTTGGCGAGCGACTCGATGTCGTCGATGAGTCCGGTCATCCGGTCAAGTTCGTCAAGCGCAATTTCCCGAGCGGATGCGACATCGTCGGGATTGCGCGGATCCAGCAGCTCAAGATGGCCGCGAACGATGGTGATCGGAGTCTTGAGCTCGTGGCGCACATCCTCGAGCAGCTGTCGCTGCGCGGTCAGCGACTCGTCAAGACGCTCGAGCATGTCATTGACCGTTCCGGTGAGCTCGGAGATGTCGTCATGGCCGATCACAGGGATGCGCTCGTGCAGGTCGGTTGCGGTGATCCGCGACGCGGCGGCCTGCAACTGGCGCACCGGTCGCAGCAAGCGGCCGGCGACGAACCAGCCGACCAGCCCGATCGCCACGAGCGCCGCAGCCGCGACGGCCGCATAGATGCGAAAAGCGCTCGTCAACTCACCGAGCTCGGCGTCCAGATCAAAGGCGGTGACGAAGATTCCCGCTTCCCCGCTGCCCTCCACGGTCACCGGCGCGGCGATATACCGGAGGTTGCCGAGTTCGGAGACGGCAGTGCCGCGCACGACATTGACACCGGCCACTTCATCGAGAATGCGCAGGACGAACCCGGCATCATCCTCCAGGTGGAAAGACAACTCGGTGCCGGGGATCAGCGCCGGGATGCCGTCGATGATTCCGAGGGTGCTCTCGTTGGGGCTCGGAACGAGTCGGGCCATGACCGCTTGCAACGCCTCCCGGGTGGACGGGTAGCTCGCGCCGGACGCCTCCGGCAATGCCTCGACCTCGTTGAGGTTGGTGGTCGGCACGCCGGTGACGATGAAGCGCACGCTCTCGACGCTCGTCGCGAGGCGAGCGTCGATGTCGTGCAGGGCGCGGTCGCGTTGCACGAGGTAGGCCGTGCCGCCCGCGACGGCCAGGCCGAGGCCGGCGACGACCAGAATGGCGGTGAGGATGCGCACCCGCACCGACCAGCCGGATCGCACAGCGGACGAGGCAGTCGAGGTCATAGCTTCAGTATCCCTTAGAGAGTTACCACCCCGCCCACGTTCGGGGCCCGGGCGCCGACCGTGGGCCCAGTTATAAACCGGACCCGGGTTCCGGGCGCCGAACGCTAAAGGAGGGTGGAAACTCGAGCTCGGATGATGGCGGCGACCTCGGCGGCGGGGGCCGCAGCATCCACTACCAGAAACCGGGCGGGCTCGGCAGCGGCCAGCTCGAGAAAAGCGGCGCGCACGCGGGCGTGAAAGTCGTTCTTCTCGGCCTCGAGCCGGTCGAAGACCTTGTCGTCGGCTTCGAGGCGGGCCCGGGCGGCGCGCGAGTCGAGGTCGAGCAGCACGGTCAGATCGGGCAGAAGCCCCTCGGCGGCCCAGAGCGACAGGTCCCGCACCTCGGTGGCGCCGAGCACCCGGCCCGCTCCCTGGTAGGCGACCGAGGAATCGAGGTAGCGGTCCTGCACGATGACATCGCCGCGGGCGAGCGCCGGCCGCAGCTTCGTACCGACGTGCTGGGCCCGGTCTGCGGCGTAGAGCAGGGCTTCGGCGCGCGGATCCACCTCCCCGCGGTGGTGCAGTACGATCTCGCGAATCGCGACCCCGACATCCGTTCCGCCGGGCTCGCGGGTGCGCACGACGGTGCGACCCCGCTCCTCAAGCCAGTTGGTGAGCAGGAGCGCCTGCGTGGTCTTGCCTGATCCATCGCCGCCTTCCAGGGTGATGAAGAGGCCGGTCACGGCGCAATCGTGGTGATCGAGGCCGCGTCAGCGGCAGAGCTGGCCGACTTCTTCACTGGCGCTTTCCTGGCGGCGGGCTTCTTGACCGCGGCCTTCTTGACCGCGGCTTTCTTGACCGGAGCCACTGGTGTGCCGGCCAACGCTGCTTTGGCCGCCGCGTTCGCGGCACGGGTCGCAGCAGCCTTCTTGGCGGTGGCAGCCTTCGCTGCTGCCGTCGGCGCCTTCTTCACGGCCGGCTTCTTGACGGCGGCCTTCTTGGCCGGCGCCTTCTTGCGGGGAGCCGCCGGACCCTTGGCCCGCTTGTCAGCGAGCAGCTGCACGGCCCGCTCGAAGTCGATCTCCTCGATGTCCTCCGATTTGGGAATCGTCGCGTTGGTGACCCCGTCGGTCACATACGCGCCGAACCGGCCGTCCTTGATCTTGATCGCCTTACCGCTTTCGGGGTCGGGCGCTTCGAATTCCTTCAGGGCGCTCGAGGCACGGCGGGCGCCATACTTCGGCTGGGCGTAGAGCTCGATCGCACCGGGCAGGTCGATGTCGAAGATCTGGTCTTCGCTCGTGAGCGACCGGGTGTCGATGCCCTTCTTCAGGTACGGCCCGAACTTGCCGTTCTGGGCCAGGATCTCGGTGCCGGTCTCCGGGTCGAGCCCCACCATGCGCGGCAGGGCGAGCAGGCGCAGCGCGGTTTCCAGGTCGACGGTGGCCAGATCCATCGATTTGAAAATGGATGCTGTGCGCGGCTTGTCAGCAGCGGCCACCTTCTTGACGGCCGGCTTGCGCTTCGGCTTCGTCACCGTGACCTCGCCGGTGGCGGGGTCGATCGTTTCCACGGGAACAGCCACGACGACCGGAACAACCGGCTCGTCCGGAGCTGGCGCAAGCTCGGTGACATACGGGCCGAAGCGGCCGTCCTTGGCGACGATCTCCTTGCCGTTCTCCGGGTTGAGTCCGATCACACGGTCGGTGACGACCGGGGCGTCGATGAGTTCGCGGGCCTTCGTCGCGGTCAATTCGTCGGGAGCGAGTTCCGGCGGAATGTTCACCCGGCGGGGCGGGGCATCCGCTGCAGCGTCGGGGTCGATGACCTCGAGGTAGGGGCCGTACTTGCCGATGCGCAGGGTGATGTCATCGCTGATGGTGACCGAGTTGATCACCCGCGGGTCGATCTCACCGAGGTTGTCGATGACCTGGCGCAGGCCGCGATGCTTATCGCTGCCGAAGTAGAAGCTGTTGAGCCAGTCCAGACGGTTGGCTTCGCCGCCGGCGATGCGGTCGAGGTCGTCCTCCATCTCGGCGGTGAAGTCGTATTCGACCAGGTCTCCGAAGAATTCTTCGAGCAGGCGCACGACCGAGAAGGCGATCCAATTGGGAACGAGCGACTGGCCGCGCGGCGTGACGTAGCCACGCTCGGTGATGGTGGAGATGATCGAGGCGAAGGTCGACGGCCGGCCGATGCCGAGCTCTTCGAGCTTCTTAACCAGGCTGGCCTCGGTGTAGCGGGCGGCCGGGGTGGTCTCGTGGCCCTTGGCCTCGAGGCCCTGCAGGGCCAGCTTCTGGCCCTCTTCGAGTGGCGGCAGCTTGGACTCGGTCGCATCCGTCGACGCGTTGCGCTCTTCGTCCTTGGACTCTTCGTAGGCGAGCATGAAGCCGCGGAAGGTGATGACGGTTCCGCTGGCCGAGAACTCGGCGAGCGCGCCCGAGGCGGCGGGGTGCTCCGACGTGCCGGTCGGGCCGGCGGCGATGGTCACCGAGGCGGTCAAACCGGTGGCGTCCTTCATCTGCGAGGCGACGGTGCGCTTCCAGATGAGGTCATAGAGCTTGAAGTCGTTGCCACGCAGGCTCGACGCGAGCGAGGTCGGGGTGCGGAAGGTATCGCCGGAGGGGCGAATCGCCTCGTGCGCTTCCTGCGCATTCTTGCTCTTGCCCTTGTAGGCGCGCGGGGCATCCGGAACCGTTTCAGCACCGTAGAGCGCGGCCGCCTGGGTGCGGGCAGCGGTGAGAGCCTGCTGCCCGAGCGACGGCGAGTCGGTACGCATATAGGTGATGTACCCGTTTTCGTACAGCGACTGCGCCACGCTCATGGTCTGCCGGGCGGTGAAGCGCAGCTTGCGCGCCGCTTCCTGCTGCAGGGTCGAGGTCGTGAACGGTGCGGCGGGGCTGCGACGGTACGGCTTGGAAGTGACCTTGGTGACCTCGAGCTTGACGCCCGGGCTCTTCAGAGCGATCGTCAGTGCCTGAGCAGCGGACGCGTCGAGGGTGACGGCCTTCACGGTCGGCTTGAGCGCACCCGAATCGTCGAAGTCGCCGCCGGTGGCGATGCGCTCACCGTTCAGACGCACGAGCTTCGCGTCAAAGGCCTGGTCTGTTTCTGAAGCGGATGCCCCCAGTCGCGCCAGCAGATCCCAGTAGCCGGCCGAGACGAACGCGAGGCGCTCCTTCTCCCGGTCGACGACGAGGCGGGTCGCGGCGCTCTGCACGCGGCCAGCGGAGAGGCCCGGGCCGACCTTGCGCCAGAGCACCGGGGAGATCTCGTAGCCGTAGATGCGGTCGAGGATGCGCCGGGTTTCCTGCGCGTCGACGAGGGCGGTATCGAGGTCGCGAGTATTGTCCTTGGCAGCGAGGATGGCGTCTTTGGTGATCTCGTGGAACACCATGCGCTTGACCGGAACCTTGGGCTGCAGCACCTGCAGCAGGTGCCAGGCAATGGCCTCGCCTTCGCGGTCCTCATCAGTTGCGAGCAAGAGTTCGTTCGCATTCTTGAGGGCACGCTTGAGTTCGCTGACGGTCTTCTTCTTGGCGTCGGAGACCACGTAGTACGGTTCGAAACCGTTTTCCACATCCACCGAGAATCGGCCGAGCGCACCCTTCTTAAGTTCCGGCGGCAGGTTTTTCGGCTCGATCAAGTCGCGAATATGACCGACCGAAGACAAAACTTCATAGCCGTCGCCGAGATACGCGGCGATCGACTTCATCTTGGTCGGTGATTCAACAATGACCAGCTTCTTAGTGCCTGGCACCAGACTCCTCTTTATAGGTAGTGGCCAAATGATGGGCCAAGGCACACCATACACACTGGAATGGAGTGCCCGCCTAATCGACGGGTGCCGGTCGGCGCGTCCCGCTGGCATACACGCCACTCCCAGCGACCATCCAGTTCGCTCTGGGCGTGCCGCGTGTCGGCTCGATACCCTTGCCGTTTGTAAGCCAGAGTGCAGAATAGACCCATGGGTACAATGACGGCCACATACACCGCGATGTTGACGGATGGCCCCCTCCAGGGCAAGACAATCACGACGACCTTCCTCGATTCAGGCGATCCGCAACCGCGCATTGAGATTCCGGCCGACGCTGGCAAACGATACCTCTATGCGCGTGGTGCCGGCCGGGAGTTCGAGGGCTCCGACTCCGGTCGTCCTACGGCGGTCGAGTACCGGTACCTCGAGGTTCTGCTCTCTTAGGTGGGGTCGCCTTCGGGCGGCTGAGTTTCAGGCGGCTGAGTTTCAGGCGGCTGAGTTTCAGGCGGTGCAGCCTCCGGCAGTGCAGCCTCCGGCAGTGCAGACTCCGGCGGCGGCCCGGCCCGTGCGCTCGCCGAGAGCTCGATGCCCAGAACCGTGCGACTCACCGAAACGGATGCGAGCAGCCCGGTCACCGCGCAGCGGGTTACGGCCACCTCGTTGAGTGCGGCGACGGCATCCGCCGCTGGGCAGGGATAGCCCGCGATTGCCCCGGATGCGGTGTCGGCCGCAGCGAGCGCGGCCGCGTCAGCGGCATTCGCGACGGACCGGCCGACCGCGAGCAGCGCGAGGGTGGACACAACGAGGGTCGTCAGCAGCACGGTGGCACCGAGCACCGCGATCGCGAGGATCGAGCCTGCCCCCCGCTCGGACCCGCCCCGCCGCCCGCCCGCGCTCACTGGCCACCGGCGAGGGCGCAGGAACGCGCTTCGAGGGTGAGCTCCGCGAACAGACCAGATCCGGTCGCGGTGACTCGGGCGCAGACGAATTCGCCGCGTCGTTCCGCCGCCAGGCCGGCTCCCGACACTGCACCGGCGACGAGCGCCGCTGCGCGGGCCACACTGTCGCCGCGGGACAGGACCCGCGCCGCGGTGGCGGCGGCATCCGTCAACCGCACCTGCACCCCGACGACCTGCACTGCGCCCAGGCAGCAGGCCAGCACGAGCACAACGGCCGGCAGCGCGGTGGCGAACTCGGCCGTGATACTGCCCCGATTCGCCTGACCGTTCATCCTTGACCGGTTGGCCCAATTTTCCCGACTCGCCCGACTGGACCGGCTCGGCCAGGCCTGCCTCCAATGCGCTCGCCCTCGACTACCCGAGGCTGAGTGCACGGCGCACCAGGTCGGTGAGCATCCCACGCACCTCGTCGCTGCGCAGAATGACGATGAGCAATCCGGCGAAGCCAACCGCGGCCATCGTGGCAACCACGTATTCGGCGGTGGCAGCTCCGGCCTCGTCGGCCAGCCGTCGCAGGGCACTTCGTGCAGGCAGCACAGTGTTAGCCGCTGATTCCTCCGGCACCGTTTCGGCCAGCACCACGTCGGCAGACACCACCGCGACAGGCACCGCTTTTTCCACTAACCCGATCTTTGTATACACAGGCTCGTCTCCTTCTGGCGTCTGTCGACGCGGGTTGGGCGGCACGAGCACATTCACTCTGCTCCGATCTGGAAGTGGCGGCCGCACGCATCCGCTGATCTGTACACAGCCTCAGAACGTGGCGAGGGTGGAGGAGAGCACGCTGAGCAGCAGTGGCACGACGCCGACGAGCATGAACGCGGGCAGAACGCACAGGCCGAGCGGCAGCATGAGCGTCACCGAGAGGGTCCCGGCTCGACGCTGTCCCGCACTTCGGGCATCCCGTCGCACTTGTTCGGCTTCGCTGCGCAACAATTCCGCTGCCGGAACCCCCGCCCGAGTCGACAGGTCAAGCACCCGCTCGATTGGATCATCCCCCGACTCCGCTCCAGACCCAATCGCATAGCGCTCAGCCGCAGCGTGCACGAACGCCCGGGAACGATCGATCGACCCGCCCCCGGACATGGCAATGGCCATGAGTTCGAGTCGCAAACCGGGAGTCAGCTCGGTCGGCGCCGCTCGGTGTACCAGCGCGCGGCTCCAACCCGCAGCGGCGGCCATGAGCACACCGCCGCCGGCCAGGCAGAGCAGCCCGGGCACGGTCGCGAACAGCGTGTGCACCGAGTCGAAGCCCATCAGGCTGCCAAAGAGGATGCCGATCACCGGCAGCACCATGACCAATCGTGCCGTCGCCCGCGGGGCGGCCAGCGCGACCTCGAGGTCGCGCTGCACCTGCGCCAGGTCACGCAGTGACGCGGCGAGTTCCCGCAGGCAACCGGCCAGTGGTGCCCCGGCCTGGGTGGCGACCTGCCAGGCCGCAGCGAGTCCCCGCCAGGCGGATTCGGTCTCGCCGCGTGCCTGCCCGGCGATCGCATCGGCCACGCTGTCGCCACGGGCCGCAGCCCGAGCGGCAGCCCGCAGAATGCCCGTGGTCGCAGTCTCCGCGCCGCCCGCCGCGGGCGATTCGGCGCGTGGCACGGTACGACTCGTTGCCGCCGGCAGGCCACCCGAGGGCGGTAACAAATAGCCCCAGGCCGAGACCGGAGAAACGCCGGCCGAGAGCAGCACGGCCAGCCGTTGGGTGACCGCCGCGACCTCCTCGATCGGCGGCACCGATTCACCGTGCCGCAAGAGCGGATCCTCCCCTCGCGACCGTGTGCAGAGGCACATCGCACCACGCGATCGCTACCCTTGGCCGCATCACAGGGCCTCGATCGCCAGGCGGTCCCGACCATTGAGCGTGAACCGGCCGACCGCCTCCAGCCGCCGCACCCCCTCGGTACGTTCCAGGTGCAGCACAAGCCCGATCGCGCTCACCGTTTGGCGGGCTACGGCCGCCGCACTCATGCCGGCGAGCGCCCCGAGGGCTTCCAGACGGGCCGGTACATCGTCGAGGGAATTCGCGTGCAGGGTGCCAGCTCCCCCATCGTGCCCGGTGTTCAGCGCCGCGAGCAGCTCCCGAATCTCGGATCCGCGGCACTCGCCCAGAACGAGCCGATCCGGCCGCATGCGCAGAGCTTCACGCAGCAGGGCCTCGAGGCCGATGCGTCCGGCGCCCTCCAGATTGGCTTGCCTGGCCTCGAGCGCGACCACGTGCGGATGCAGGATGCGCAGCTCGGCCACGTCTTCGATCGCGACGATGCGCTCGTCGGCCGGTGCCTCGCCGAGCAGCGCGGCCAGCAGGGTGGTCTTTCCGCTGCCGGCCGCGCCGGTGATGAGCAGGTTCTGCCGACCGCGCACCGCCGCACGCAGTCGGTTCAGCCGGGCAGCGGATGCCTCTCCCACGCCGAACAAGCCGGCGTCCGCGAGCGCACCGAGGCTGCGATGCGCGGCGTGCGGAAGCCGAATCGACAGGAGCGTTCCCGTGCTGGATACCGGAGGCAGTACCGCGTGCACCCGAATGCCGTCGGCCAGCCGAACGTCAACGCAGGGACTGGCCTCGTCGATGTGTCGCCCGCCGAGGGCGATCAGCCGCACGGCCAGAGCACGTACCTCCGCCTCACCGAGCTGCCAGGCCGGTGCGAAGGCGAGGCCGTGGCCGGCATCAATCCACAGCCCGGATTCCCCGTTGACGAACAGATCGGTGGTCTCAGGGTCTTCGGCGTAGCCGGCCAGCGGGCCGAGCGCCCGAAGGTCGGAACGGTTGGTCCCGGGGCGAGTCGGGCTGTAGGCCGGTTCGGCGCCGATCCTGCCGGGGATCCCGCCAGCGGCGACCGCCGACTGAACGGCGCTGTCCTGCGGCACGGTACCTACGGCATCCGTGGGCACCGTGCGATGCCGGGGAGTCGGCGCTCGCTGCGGCGCAGCGAGCGGTCGAGTGCCCGACGCGGTGCTCGGATTCGCAGGCGACGCCGCAACCGCGCCGGCGCAAGACGAACCGGCGACACCCGGAACGGCGTAAGACGGAACGGCGACGAAGGACTGGACCATGCTCCGACCGTAGAGCGGGTCCGGGCGCGCCGCCAAGCCGCCGCCGGGATCGGTGGGAAACGGCTGCTGATCGCGTTTGGGGAGGATCGGCACCAGCCCCACGCAGGGCGCCTGGCAAGCCCGACCTGCCCTGAAATGAGCTGCCGCGCAAGCGACCCGCGCCTGACGACCTGCGCATTTAAATAGAAGGGGCGGCACCTATTGGGGGGAACAGGTGCCGCCTAGCAACACGCAGATTGGGGGGAACCATGCGTCTTGCTGGTCAGAACTTTCGTCCAGACGTGGTTTAGTTTACGCGGCCCGGGACAAATTGCAAGTCCAATGTCCTCCAAAGAGAGGACACTCGCTTGGGGGCGTACAGAATTGCCATTTCGAATCTAATTTCGGGGTTCCTGTTGCTCAAAAAGTCGCTCTGTATACAGAGATCGGCCCGGAACCGGTAGGGTTCAGTTGAGCTGGCAATGTCCTGCATGCACGTACCGCAAAGGAGCGAATTACAAATATGACGGTCAACATCGATACCCTCCTCCACGAATCGCGCCGATTCCCACCCACTCCGGAATTTGCAGCGGAGACCGCAGCTACATCGGAACTGTACACCGAAGCGCAGAAGGACCCGGCCACATTTTGGGCCGATCAGGCACGCAATCTGCTGCACTGGCACAAGCCGTTCACCAAGTCCCTCGACTGGTCCAACCCGCCGTTTGCCAAGTGGTTTGAAGACGGTGAACTCAACGTCGCGTACAACTGCCTGGACCGTCACGTTCTCGCCGGTAACGGCGACCGCGTCGCCCTCTACTTCGAGGGCGAGCCCGGCGATTCCCGCAGCTACACCTACGCCGAGCTCACCATCGAGGTCAAAAAGGCCGCCAACGTGCTGCTCGGCCTCGGCGTCAAGGCCGGCGAACGCGTGGCCATCTACCTCCCGATGATTCCGGAGGCGGTGATTTCGATGCTTGCCGTGGCCCGCATCGGCGCCGTGCACTCGGTCATCTTCGGTGGTTTCAGTGCCGAAAGCCTGCGCTCGCGCATCGACGATGCCAACGCCGTGCTCGTCATCACGGCCGACGGCGGCTACCGCAAGGGCAAGATCAGCGCCCTGAAGCCGGCCGTCGACGCTGCCCTCCAGACCAACGACTCCTCGGTGAAGAACGTTCTCGTGGTCAAGCGCACCGGCCAGGACGTGCAGTGGAACGACCGCGACATCTGGTGGTCCGATGCCATGGAGACCGCCTCTCCCGAGCATGAGGCTGAGGCCTTCCCGGCCGAGAACCCGCTGTTCATTCTGTATACATCGGGTACGACCGGCGCCCCCAAGGGCATCCTGCACACTAGCGGCGGCTACCTCACGCAGAACGCGTTCACCCACCAGAATGTGTTCGATCTCAAGCCCGAAACGGATGTTTACTGGTGCACCGCCGACGTCGGCTGGATCACCGGACACAGCTACGTCGTCTACGGCCCCCTCGCCAACGGCGCCACCCAAGTGCTGTACGAAGGCACCCCCGATTCTCCGCACACCGGTCGCTGGTGGGAAATTATCGAGAAATACAAGGTCTCGATTCTGTATACAGCGCCCACGGCCATCCGTACCTTCATGAAGCTCGGCCGCCAGATTCCGCAGAAGTTCGACCTGTCGAGCCTGCGTGTGCTCGGCTCGGTCGGTGAACCAATCAACCCCGAAGCCTGGATGTGGTACCGCGAGGTCATCGGCAGCAACATCACGCCCATCGTTGACACCTGGTGGCAGACCGAGACCGGATCGATCATGGTCTCGGCCCTCGCTGGTCTCACAGAGACCAAGCCGGGCGCGGCCCAGGTTCCGGTTCCGGGCATCACCATCGACGTGCTCGACGATGACGGCCTGCACGTGGGCCACGGCAACGGCGGACTCCTCGTGGTCACCCAGCCCTGGCCCGCCATGCTCCGCGGCATCTGGGGCGACCCGGAGCGTTTCAAGGAGACCTACTGGGACAAGTTCGAGGGAACCACCGGCGCGAAGGACGGCCCGCTGTACTTTGCCGGCGATGGTGCCCGCCTCGACCACGACGGTGACATCTGGCTGCTCGGGCGCGTCGACGACGTGATGAACGTCTCGGGGCACCGCCTGTCGACCGCCGAGATCGAGTCCTCGCTCGTGGCGCACTCGCTCACCGCTGAAGCGGCCGTGGTCGGCGCCGCCGACGAAACGACCGGTCAGGCCGTCGTCGCGTTCGTGGTGATCAAATTCAGTCAGGCCGAAATCGCCTCGCACGAAGACATCGTGGGCATTCTGCGCAAGCACGTCGCCCAGCAAATCGGTGCGATCGCCCGCCCGCGCGACATCTACATCGTCGACGAGCTGCCGAAAACCCGCTCCGGCAAGATCATGCGCCGTCTGCTGCGCGACGCGGCCGAGGGGCGCGACGTCGGTGATGTCACGACCCTCGCCGACACGATGGTGATGAACACCATAACTTCGCAGATGAAGAAGAAGTAGCCGCGCCAAACTCGCGTTCAACCACTGAGGCCGCCCCACCAGGGAGCGGCCTCAGTTTTTTGCGGTGGCTAATTCAGGAAAACCGGGTCAGCCGTGTGCCGGCACCCCGCGATTGCGGGACGCGCTGGACGCCGCCGTCGCATTTTTCCTGAATTCGCCACCGCGGGACGGGCATCCGTTTCGAAAGCGGATGCCCGGCGCGCCGGACACGTACTTATGCGAAGGCGACGACGAACTCGATCTCGACCGGAGCATCGAGCGGCAGCACCGCAACACCAACGGCGGAGCGGGCGTGACGCCCGATGTCGCCGAAGATCTCGACCAGAACATTCGAGGCACCGTTGACCACGGCCGGCTGGCCGGTGAACGCGGGATCGGAGGCGACGAAGCCGGTGACCTTGACCACCTGGGTGATGCGGTCAAGCGAACCGATCACGCTCTTGATGGCGGCGAGGCCGTTGAGCGCGCAGGTGCGAGCATACTCCTGAGCATCAGCCGCTGGGATCAGGCCGTGGCCATCGCCGACCTTGCCGGCAGCAGGCAGCGCGCCAGAAACCATCGGCAGCTGGCCGGCGGTGTAGACGAAACCGTTGCTGATCACGGCGGGCACGTAGGCGGCGACCGGCGGCACGACGCTGGGCAGTTCAAGGCCCAGTTCGGCCAGGCGTGCTTCGATCTTCGACACGACTATGCCCCTTCCTTGGCGGCGAGGGGGCGTTTCAGGTAGGCAACGAGGCCACCTTCTGGACCGGGTACGACCTGCACGAGTTCCCACCCGTCAGAGCCCCAGTTGTTCAGAATGGCGGCCGTGTTGTGGATCATCAACGGCGTTGTGAGGTACTCCCAGGCGGGCATGTGACTCCTATTGAGGCGGGCTTTCAGATTTGTCGCTTACGCTCAAGTCTATGTCTGCCAAAAATCGAACCGTGAGCGGGGCTCTGGGGGGTCTCCTGGGTCTCGTCGGGATGAGTGCCGTCGCCGGTATTCTCGTGACCGCCGCCGTCGCCCCAGCCGTTGCCCTGTCCGGGATGGCCGCCACGAACACGATCAACGTGTTCGACAGCCTGCCCGAGTACCTCTCCATAGATCGGCTCTCCCAGAAGAGCAACATCTACGCGTCGACCGACGCCGCGGACCCGGTGGGCACCCGAGTACTCCTCGCCTCGTTCTACGAGCAGAACCGGGTTGATGTGGCCTCCGACGCGATCAGCCAGTTCGCCAAGGATGCCGCCATCGCCGGTGAAGACCCGCGCTTCATGGAGCACGGCGGCGTCGACATTCAGTCCAGCTTCAACGGTGCCGTGCAGACCCTGGCCGGCGGTGACACTCGCGGTGGTTCCTCGATCACGCAGCAGTACGTGAAGAACGTGCTCATTCAAAAGTGCGAGGTGATGACCGACGCCGACGAGGCCGACGCCTGCTATTCCGATGCCACCAAGCCGACCGCTGACCGCAAGCTGCGCGAAATGCGTTTGGCCATCGGCATCGAGAAGAAGTACGAAAAAGCAGACATTCTTCGCGGCTATCTGAACATTGCCGGGTATGGCGGATCGGTCTACGGCATCGAAGCCGCCGCCAACTACTATTTCAACACCACCGCGGCCCTGCTCACCCTGCCGCAGGCGGCCAGTCTGGTGGCGATCGTGAACAACCCGGTCAAGTTTCAACTCGACCGCCCCGACAGCGAAACCAATGGTGCGGCCAACGGCTACGCCGACAATAAGTTTCGTCGCGACTACATTCTCAACGAGATGCTCAAGTACGACAAGATCGCCCAGGCCGACTACGACGCCGCGGTCGCCGCGCCGATCGAGCCCGTCATCACCGTGCCCAGCACCGGCTGCCAGACCGCCGGCGACAACGCCTTCTTCTGCGACTACGTGACCAAGGTGCTCAAGAACAATGAGACCTTCGGCGCGACCGCAGAGGAACGCCTCGACAACTTCACCCGCGGCGGATTCGACGTTTACACAACTCTCGACCTCGAACTTCAAGCCACCGCCGTGGCCGCGCTCAACGCCAACGTACCGAAGACATACAACGACTGGAACGTCGGCGGCGTCGTGACCAGCGTCGGGGTCGGCACGGGCAACGTGCTGGTCATGACTCAGAACAAGGACTACAGCCAGGACCCGGCGGTTCAGGCCACCGGCGCCAACTACACGAGCGTAAACTACAACACCGACTTCGCCTACGGCGGTTCGGGCGGATTCCAGCCTGGGTCAACCTACAAAGTGTTCACCCTGGCCGAGTGGCTCAAGGAAGGCCATGCGTTGACCGAGCGAGTCGATTCACGGCGCAAAGCCAACTGGGGCGATTTTCAGGACAGTTGCCTAGGTGTGCAAAACTGGGACGGCCGCTTCAACCCACGTAACGACGCCAACGAGGGCGGCGCCAACTATTCCGCCCTGCAGTCCACCACCGGCTCGATCAACACGGGTTTCATCGGCATGGCCAAAAAGCTGGACCTTTGCGGCATTCGCAAGACGGCCGAAACCTTTAACGTGCACCGGGCCGATGGGAAGGCCCTTGATCAGGGTGCATCGTCGGTCATCGGTACCAACGAGATCGCGCCGCTGACCATGGCGGTGGCTTTCGCCGGCATCGCCAACAACGGAATGACCTGCACCGAGGTCGCCATCACCAAAATCATCAGCACCGATGGAACCGAACTGCCGATCCCCGCGTCGACCTGCACGCAGTCGGTCGAACCCGGCGTTGCAGCGGGTATGCAGTACGCCATGAAGACGGTCATGGGCAGCGGCGGCACAGCTGCAGCGTCCAACTCCGCTACGTCTCCCCGCCTTCCTATGATCGGTAAGACCGGAACGACTGACGGTGCCAAGGACACCTGGATGAGCGGCGCCAGCACCAAGGTCGCCACCGTCGTCGGCGTGGTCAATGTGGGTGGAAACAACTGGAAGAATCAACGCAGCAGCCGGAGCAATCTGTTGGGTAAGTATGCCGCCACGGCACGCCACCGCATCTGGCCGATCGTCATGTCCAATGCCAACGCGAAGTACGGCGGAGACGACTTTCCGGAGGCATCGTCCAGCGTGATCAACGCGGTTGCCGTGCCGGTACCCGACGTGCGCGGCAAGTCCATGGCCGATGCCGAGTCCACCATTGAGGCGGCCGGATTCCTGTTTGTCAACGGCGGCGTGACGAGCTCCGAAATGCCGGCCGGTACCGTGGCCGATACCGACCCGGCCGGCGGGTCCTCCTCCACTCGTGGCGCCAGCATCACCGCCTACTCGAGTGATGGCACCGGCGTCACCATTCCGGCCGTCATCGGCAAGAGTGAAGCGGATGCCCGCAGCACGCTCACCGCCGCTCCGTACGGTTTCACGGTGGCCAAAACCGAACAGATCACAACGGACAAGGCACAGGACGGCAAGGTTGTCGCCGTGCAGCCCGGCGAAGGAACGGCCAGTCGCACCGGCGACGCCGTGACGATTGTCATCGGAAAATACACGGCCCCTAATGCGGACGCCAGCACCGACAAGAAGGACGAATGACCGCGGCTCGTGGCCTCGGCGGTGGTGGCCGTCTCGTCGGCACGTCCCTCGTCGCTGCTGGCGCGGTCGGCCTCGCCGCCTTCGCCTGGGGGGCACTGGTCGAGCGCACCCGGTTCACGCTGCGTGAGGTGAGCGTTCCGGTGCTCGCACCGGGGTCAGCGCCCATTCGGGTGCTGCACCTCTCCGACCTGCACATGGCCCCGTGGCAGAAAAACAAGCAGGAGTGGGTGCGCAGCCTCGCCACACTGAAGCCTGATCTTGTCGTCGACACCGGCGACAACCTCGGGCATGAAAACGGCGTCACCGGCATCGAATATGCCCTCGCACCGTTCCGAGGCATCCCCGGCGTGTTCGTCAACGGTTCCAATGACTATGTCGGGCCACAGCTGAAAAACCCGTTCACCTATTTCGGCGGCCCCTCCAGCCGGCGCAACGTGCGCCGCGAGGAACTCGACACCGACGCGCTGCGCCGGGTATTTGCCGGTCTCGGCTGGACGGACATCAACAATGCCGCCGAGTCGCTCGACCTGAACGGCACGCACGTAGAGTTCTTCGGCGTCGACGACCCGCACATCGGGCGCGACCGGCTTGACCTGATCACCCGTGCGATCGATGACCTGCGGGCCAACGATCCCCTCGGTGACGACGTCTGGCCCGATCCGGAGGAAGCCGCGGCTCCGCGCTCCACGCTGACCATCGGCGTCGCCCACGCGCCGTACCAGCGGGTGTTGAACTCGTTCGTGAATCACGGCGCCCAGCTGATTCTGGCCGGGCACACCCACGGTGGGCAGGTCTGCGTGCCCGGTTTCGGCGCGCTGGTAACCAACTGTGACATTCCCCGCCGCCAGGTGAAGGGCCTGAGCACCTGGAACCACGGACTGCGCACCGCCTTTCTGAATGTCTCGGCCGGCCTCGGCACGTCGATCTACGCTCCAGTTCGATTCGCTTGCCCACCCGAGGCAACCCTGCTGACCCTTTGCGCTGGATAAGGCCTACCGCCTACCTGCGTAACTAGTCAGGTTTTTTCTGCGTGGGTTTTGCGGTTTCCGGCGGTTTAAAAATATTTCAGGTCTTTTCGCTGCGACGATGGTGTCATGGTCAGTGGTCCTACGTATAGCGAGT
>NZ_SOHG01000014.1:0-144920 GCF_004403155.1 Cryobacterium sp. Hh7
CGAAGAAAAGTTAGGTCATACAAAACCCAGCCGCCAAAACCCGAGTTGACCAGCACTTCTGGAACTCTGACCGAGGCTAGCTAGGAAACTCCCGCTAGGCGGCCTCGAGGCTGTGCGAGTCGAGGATCGTGTAGCTGTAGCCCTGCTCGGCGAGAAAGCGCTGGCGGTTCTGGGCGAAGTCCTGGTCGACCGTGTCGCGGGCGACGAGGGTGTAGAAGTTCGCCGACAGGCCGGACTCCTTCGGGCGCAGCAGCCGGCCGAGACGCTGGGCCTCTTCCTGGCGGGAGCCGAACGAGCCGGACACCTGGATGGCCACGGTCGCCTCGGGCAGGTCGACCGAGAAATTGGCAACCTTCGACACCACGAGCACCTTGACCTCGCCCACCCGGAACGCCTGATACAACCGTTCTCGCTCGTCGATTGGGGTGGCACCGGTGAGCTGGGGAGCGTTCAAGACCTCGGCGAGTTCGTCGATCTGGTCGAGGTACTGGCCGATCACCAGGATACGTTCGCCCTCGTGCTTCTGGATCAGGGCCTGCACCACGCCGAGCTTGGCCGGTGCGGTTGCGGCCATGCGGTACCGCTCGTCGTCCGCTGCCGCGGCATAGCTGAGCCGCTCCGACTGTGGCAGGTCGATGCGCACCTCGTAGCAGTTGGCGGGCGAGATGAAGCCCTGGGCTTCGATCTCCTTCCACGGTGCGTCGAACCGCTTGGGGCCGATCAGGCTGAACACGTCGCCCTCGCGGCCGTCCTCGCGCACCAGGGTGGCGGTCAGGCCGAGGCGGCGGCGCGCCTGCAGCTCGGCGGTGAGCTTGAACACGGGTGCTGGCAGCAGGTGCACCTCGTCGTAGATCACCAGGCCCCAGTCCATGGCATCGAGCAGCTCGAGGTGGGCGTACTCACCCTTGCGCTTCGCGGTGAGAATTTGGTACGTCGCGATGGTGACGGGCTTGACCTCTTTGACCTGCCCGGAGTATTCGCCGATCTCGTCGGGCGTGAGCGTGGTGCGCTTGAGCAGTTCGTCGCGCCACTGTCGCGCCGAGACGGTGTTGGTCACCAGGATGAGGGTGTTGGTCTTCGCTGTGGCCATGGCTCCGGCACCGACCAGTGTCTTACCGGCGCCACAGGGCAGCACGACCACGCCGCTGCCACCGTCGAAGAAGCTCGCGACGGCCTTGTTCTGGTAGTCGCGCAGCGCCCAGCCGTCTTCGCGCAGGGCGATGTCGTGCGGGGTGCCCGGCGTGTACCCCGCGAGGTCCTCGGCCGGCCAGCCGAGCTTCACCAACTCCTGCTTGAGCTGCCCGCGCGCCCACGGCTCCACCAGGTACGTTTCCGGCGACGGATGCCCGATCAGCAGCGGCGCGATGCGCTTGGCTCCTGCTATCTCGGTGAGAACGGCCTGGTCGCTGCTGTGCAACACGAGAGCGCCCTCGGAGTCGCGTTCAATGACGAGACGCCCGTAGCGGCCGACCGTCTCGGTGATGTCCACGCTGACCGTCTGGGGTATGGCGAATTTAGAATATTTCTCCAGCGTGGCGAGCATGTCCGAAGCGTCGTGGCCGGCCGCCCGGGCATTCCACAGACCCAGCCGCGTGATGCGGTAGGTGTGGATGTGCTCGGGGGCGCGTTCGAGCTCGGCGAAGACGGCGAGGTCGTGACGAGCATCCTCGGCAAGAGGGTGGGCGACTTCGAGCAACACCGTGCGGTCACTTTGGACAATCAGGGGGCCATCAGACATAGCGCCTAATCCTACTCGCGTCGGGTGACGTCCCCGGCACCCGGCTGGTTCCGCGCACTCAGCCAATGCTCGCGCTGGGTGTCGCGATCGGTCAGGGTGCCGGGGTGATGCTCAGGATGCTCTTGAGCGGCAGGGTGCGCTCGATGTCGGCGCGTCGGTCGCGAGCTCGGAAGCGGCCGTTGCTGACACTGGCCGGTTGCAGCAGATAGTCCACGACCGAGCCGCCGGGCATCGCGATGCTGACCAGGATGGTCTGCTTCGCTTTGATGGCGGAGTCGAGCTGGCGGGCGAGCCAGGCATCCGCTACCGACACGCCGTGGCCGTCGCCGGCGCGGAGTTTCTCGACCAGGTTCAGGGCCGGATCTTTCGGCGGCGTCTCGGTGATCCGGGCGACCTGGTGTCGCCGCAGGTGCACGATCTCGCCGTGTTCATTCTCGGCGGCAACGGGATAGCGCGCATCGCTGAGCGCCCAAAACACCGCGTCGCCGCCGAACCGACTGAGCAGGCGCTCGCCGTCGTCGGCGCGCACCAGCCCGAGTGGGGCGAGGGTCTGATCGACCGCGATCGTGTTCAGCAGCGCGGCATCCGCTGAAGAGACATAACTCAACGCGAGGGCGGCGTCCTCGGCCAGGGTACCCACCCGCACACGACCGTAGCGGGCGGCCGACTCGTTGATGAGGTAGTCCACCGGCTGGGGAATTCCGGTGAGCGAGATCGATGCCAGGAAGGCCAGCAGGGACTTAGCGTCCTCGCCCGCGGCCAGCGCACGATTGACGGATGCCGCGGTGATGCGATAGCTCGACGCCAGTTCCCGACTCTCCACGTCGGCCATCCCGCGCAGGCGGGCATCGATCGACGGGGCCAACGGGCCGGGGGACACCATTGACAGGTCGTGCTGGAGATACACGGCACCGACCTCGGTGGGCAGGGCGGCCACCATGGTCGCCACGGCCGCCTCGGGGTCGCCGCGCAGCACGCTCGCGCCGGCGGTGCTCGTGGTGTCGTGGGCGGTGATTCCGATCAGTTCGGCGTCACGGGCAAACTCGGCCAGCTGCGTCTGCATCCACTCGCCGCCTGCCGGATAGAGCCAGGCTATGAATCCCGATAGCGCCTCGCCCCAGAACAGTCCAGCCTGCCGCGGCAGAATGTCAGCGACGATCGGCGGAAGGGCCGCCTGCCAGGCCGCAGCCAGGGCGGCCCAGCGGGAGGTAGTGCCCTCGAGCAGCCAGGCCTCGCCGGCCTCGGTTTCCATCCAATACCCGTCGGAGCGGGCCAGCAGGTCTGCGCGCGCGGCCAGAGCCACAATCGGGGCGACCAGCTCGAGTTCGACGGTCATAATGGCGGCCAGGCGCTTCGTGTCGGGCAGGCCGAGTCCGCCGCGGCTGAGCTCGCGGGCCGGCTCGCGGCTGAGCTCATTGACCAGCTCGGCGATCGACGATACAACCGAGAAGGCGCGCTCGGCGGCGAGCTGGTCGATGAAGGGGATATCGGCGTCCGGCACGGCGGCTACGGCGGCGGGGGAGACCGTGATGGCCAGATCGGCGGCTCCCGGAAGGCCCTGGGCTGGCCATTTAGCCAGGTGAGCCGAGACGGCGTCGTAGGGGATGCAGCATCCGTCCGCGCGAACGGTGAGCAGCAGGGCGTCGAGGGAGTCGGCGCGGGCGGCCACATCGACGGCCGTGACCTCGGCGGAACTCAGTGCTGAGAGCCGCCCGGCGACGGCGTGCAGGCTGGGTACCGAATCAGCGCTCGTGCACTCGCCGGCGACGGCCAGGACGGCCAGGACGGACCGGTCCAGGTGGCTGAGCGCCAGCTGGATGCTGTCGGGGTGCAGCAGTGCCTCGGCCAGGTCAAAGAAATCGTGGATGCCGCTCGCGCTCACACCGCGCACCCCGATCACGTGCCGCAGCTCGGCATCGGACAGGGCCCGGAGTCGTGACGCGAGGCCGAGCATTACTCGCGGTCTCGTCGGGCTTCGCGACTGCGGCGAACTCCCACCGTGACCATGAGCGCGATGACCAGCAGGAATCCAACCGGCAGGCCGAAGGTCGGGAGCACGATAACGGATGGCCAGATGCCCTGCCCGAATTGCGCAGCCTTGACGCCCATCGCCGTAGCCGCGATCACCGCGATGAAGGCGAGGATCGACAACCCGACCACGCTCGCAACCATGTAAGCGAGAACACGTTCTATCCGGCTGACGGGTCGTGGAGTTTGATTGGTCACAGCCTAAGGATACGGGCACGCTGCGGCCGTAACCGAATATGCTGGGTGCACACCCCGCACTTTTTCGTGCGCCCAAAACTCAGTGAGGTTCAGATGCCTACCGGCAAGGTCAAGTTTTACGACGAGGAGAAGGGTTTTGGCTTCATCACTTCCGATGACGGCCAGGAAGTCTTCCTCCACGCTTCCGCCCTGCCTTCCGGCGTTACCGTCAAGGCCGGCGCGAAGCTCGAATTCGGCATCGCCGATGGCAAGCGCGGCGCTCAGGCGCTCTCGGTGCGCGTGATTGAAGCTCCGCCAAGCTTGTCCAAGATCAACCGCAAACCCGCCGACGACATGGCGATCATCGTCGAAGACCTGGTGAAACTGCTCGACGGCATCGGCACCAATCTCAAGCGCGGGCGCTACCCCGAGTCGAGCCATAGTAAGAAGATCGCGGCGATGCTGCGCAAGGTCGCCGAGGAACTGGATGCCTGACCTGCCGGACGTCCAGCCGACCGACGCCCAGCCGACCGACGCCCGGCCGACGACGGCGAAACCGACCGACGCCACCCTGCTGGCGGCTGTCGATCTGGCCCGCGCTGCGCTTTTGGAGATCACCGACGAGGACACGGTCGGCGAGGTGATCGGGCACCTCGATGAGGGCGAACTCGTGATCTCGCTGCTGTTCGACTGCCTGATGACGGGCTATCCGGGCTGGCGCTGGACGGTATCCCTGGCCCGAGTCGATGAAAACGCCGCGCCGACGGTGCTCGAGACAGAGCTCACCCCCGGCGACGATTCCCTGCTCGCACCCGAGTGGGTGCCGTGGTCGGATCGACTGGTCGAGGACGACTCGGAGGCGGATGTCGACGATTCAGATTCAGAGAATTACGACGACTCTGACGACGACGACTCTGACGACGACTCGGACGACGACAACGACGATGAGTCCGACGACGACGACGACAACGACGATGAGTCCGACGACGACGACGACGACGACGACGATGANCCAACGACGACTCGCTTGACGCCCTCGACGGCATCGATTTCGATGAGGCGCTAGCGGCGGCGGAACTGAACCCAGGCGAGACCGGCGAGTCCGAGCCCGACGCCGATCACAGCGCACCACAGCCACCAACCCGGTCCCGCCGCGCTCGCCGCCCCTGACGCCCGCGGCGCCGTGAACTCAACGACGAGTGCGGCGCCGAGGGCCATCAGCCAGAGCAGCGTGCCCACGACCAGTGCCGTGCGGGCATCCGTCCTGGCGGGCAGCGGATCGGGTCGCCGTTCACTGTCTTTCAACCAGAGACGCATGGCCCGATCCTTTCTCCCGCGGTTCGCGCTAGTTGCCGAGGTGGCCGACGACGTGTTCGATCGACGCGACGAGCTTCTTGACGTCCTCAGGATCGATCGCGGTGAAGGTCGCGATGCGCAGCTGGTTGCGGCCGAGCTTGCGGTACGGCTCGGTGTCGACAATGCCGTTGGCGCGCAGCGTCTTGCTGATCGCTGACGCATCGATGGCGTCGTCGAAGTCGATCGTGACGACGACCTGCGAACGGTGGGTCGGGTCCGCCACGAACGGGGTCGCGTAATCGACGCCTTCCGCCCAGTCATACAGAACGGATGACGATGCCTGGGTGCGCGCGGACGCCCACGCCAGTCCGCCGCTCTGGTTGATCCAGTCGATTTGGTTCTCCATCAGCAGCAGCGTGCTGAGGGCTGGAGTGTTGAGCGTCTGGTTCAGGCGCGAGTTGTCGACGGCGTTCTTGAGGCTGAGGAATTCCGGAATGTAGCGGCCGCTCGCAGCGATACGTTCAACTCGTTCGAGGGCCGCCGGGGAGAACAGGGCGATCCACAGGCCACCGTCGGAGGCGAGGTTTTTCTGCGGGGCGAAGTAATAGACGTCCGCCTGGCTGGCGTCGAAGTCGATGCCGGCGGCGGCGCTCGTTGCATCGATGACGGTGAGGGCGCCAGCATCGCCGGCGACCCGGGTGACCGGGGCCATGACGCCGGTCGAGGTTTCGTTCTGGGGCCAAGCGTAAACGTCGATGCCGCCCTTCACGATGAAGTCGCTGCGCGAGCCGGTGTCGGCCTTGATCACGTCGGGGGCGTCGAGCCACGGGGCGGCAGCCGCCTTGGCGAATTTGCCGCCGAACTCGCCGAAGACCAGGTTCTGCGCGCGCTTCTCGATCAGGGAGAACGCCGCGGCGTCCCAGAAGGCGGTCGAGCCGCCATTGCCGAGCACGACTTCATAGCCGTCCGGAATGCTGAACAGCTCGGCGAGGCCGCCACGTACTCGGCCGACGAGGTCCTTCACGGGGGGCTGGCGGTGCGAGGTGCCGAGCACTCCCGTGCCGAATCCGAGCAGGTGGTCGAGCTGTTCTCGCCGGATTTTCGATGGGCCGCAGCCGAATCGTCCGTCGAGGGGGAGCAGATCGGTGGGTATCAGAAGGTCGGCCATGCCGTAATTCTAGTTGCCCTCCCACTGACAGGTAGGCTTGTGACGCTGTGCGGGCCATTGCCGAGGCCGCCAACGAAGCACCCTTCCGTCACCAGATGAGCGGTGCGCGCACGAGCTGAACGAAGGGCTGCGGATGAGCGATCTGATCGACACCACCGAAATGTATCTCCGCACCATCCTCGACCTGGAGGAAGAGGAGATCGTGCCGTTGCGGGCGCGCATATCCGAGCGCCTCGGGCACTCCGGCCCCACGGTCTCTCAGACCGTCGCGCGCATGGAACGGGACGGCCTCGTCGTCGTCTCCGGCGACCGGCACCTGGAATTGACGGTGGCGGGCCGCAGTAAGGCCGTGCACGTGATGCGCAAGCACCGTCTGGCCGAGCGCCTGCTCAGCGACGTGATCGGGCTCGAGTGGGAGTTCGTGCACGATGAGGCCTGTCGCTGGGAGCACGTGATGAGCGAACAGGTGGAACGTAAGATTTTGGAGTTGCTCGGTCACCCCACCGAGTCTCCGTATGGCAATCCGATTCCGGGTCTCGACGAGTTCGGCGAATCGGCGGCGGTGGCGTTCATGGCGGGAGTGACCAGCGTGGTGGCGGTGGTGGCGAGTTCACCCGATCCGGTGACCGCGGTCATCCGTCGCCTGGGGGAACCGGTGCAGTTCGACCCCGAGCTGCTGCTGCAGCTCAAGCAGAGCGGCGTCATGCCCGGCGCCACCGGAGTCTTCTCGGTGGCCGGATCATACGTTCTAGTACAGGTCGAAGGTTTTGGTGCCGGCCTGGAATTGCCCAGCGAGGTCGCCAGTCACATTTTCGTCAGCACACCGGACGGCTACATCCCGGTCGTTCACTGAGATCCAGCCGGCATCGCTGGTCGACGGATGCCGCCGGTCGCCTCCCGGGGACACTCGTTCCGTTACCAATTCGTTAGAAAAATGGTATTTCAGGGTGACAAATGGGTGTGCTTCTTGTAGCCTCGGGGAGTCCCACAGATCAGAAACGGTCGAAGGACTCTAGTTAGGACGCCTGTTCGCCCCGTCTCTTGACTAGGAACACACCCGCGATTAGCGAAGTGGACGGGACAACAACCTAGTGTTGTCGAGGCGCCGGAGGTTAAAACTTTGGCTGCATTAGGAACGAGAAGGTCCCGCCGCGGGCTGAGCCGAACATCCGATGCCCTGGCAACAGTGGAATCGACGGCACACACCCACCGAGCGCTGCCCCGCGCGGCCCCGAAGAAGCGCCGCAGCCGCCTCGGCAATGCCGTCGTCATGACCCTCGCTACCGGCATGATCGCCACGATGGCCCTCCCGGCCTATGCCTTCGCCCCCGGTTCGAACGAAGCCAGCTTTCAGGCCAGTGAATCCTCCGAGATGTCCAAGGCTCAGGCTCAAGCCGTTGAAGTCGACGCGCAGGCAGCGACCGTGAGTGTTGCTCGCGAGGGATTCACCGCCACCACCCCGGAGGAACTGGAAGCTGCCGCTGCTGCTGCCGCGGCCGAAACCCGCCGCATCGAAGTTGCCGCGCAGATGACCTCGTACGCCGCGAGCTACTCCGGCCCGAGCGTCGCCGACTACCTGGCCAACCCGACCTACCCGAATTTTGATCTCGCATCCGTTTTCAATGTGGCCTCGCAGTATCAGGGCGTGCCCTATGTCTATGGCGGCGCCACCCCGGCCGGCTTCGACTGCTCCGGCTTCATTATGTACGTCTATGCGCAGTTCGGTATCAGCCTGCCCCACTCCTCGACGGGCCAGGGTGCAGCCGGAACCAAGATCGCGATCGAGGATGCCGTGCCCGGCGACCTCGTGATCATGGACGGCCACGACGGTTTCTACGCCGGCAACGGCAACATTTTGCACGCGCCCTATACGGGCCAGTCCGTGCGGATCCAGCCCATCTGGACCAGCGACTACTACATCGTGCGGATCGGCATCTAAGTCGCCCCCGCGGTGAACACTGGGTAACAGCTCACACCGATGGCGCACACAGGTTTCCCTGTTGCGCCATTTGTGGGTTAACCTAGTGCCCTGATGTAGTTGTAGGTCTTTAGGAGAGCCCATGCATGAGCGACGCACTATCCACACCATGGATGTGCGCGGTCGCGAGTGCTTTCGGCATAGTTGTCAGAGCGAGAAGAGCTGCGTGAGCAGCCGTAAGGCGTTGTCATTGTGACGGCGCCTTTTTTTGTACCCTCTCTCGCGCTGTCACGCTCCTGTTCTGTACGCATCGGATGTAGTTCGAATGGCTGGAAGCCGTCCAGCCTCCTTCGAAAGGGAGCGCATGCGCACACTGGTACTCAATGCGGGCTATGAGCCCCTCGCCGTTGTCTCATTCAAACGAGCACTCATTCTGGTGATGAACCAGAAGGCGACGATCGTGCAGTCCGATCAGAATCACCCCGTTTTCGCGGCCTCGGGCTCGTGGGATCGGCCGAGCGTTATTCTGCTCACGCGGTACGTGCGCATTCCCATGTCGAGACTCGTGCCGGTCAGTCGCCGCGGAGTGTTGCGCCGTGACGATCACCGCTGCTGTTACTGCGGTAAGTCCGCGGCCACGATCGACCATGTGCTGCCGCGCTCGCGCGGTGGCCGCGACACCTGGGACAATCTCGCCGCCTGCTGCCTGCGCTGCAATAACCTCAAGAGCGACCACACACCGGCCGAAATGGGGTGGGAACTGCGCTTCACCCCGCGGATGCCGCAAGGCACGACCTGGGTCGTGCGCGGTATCGAGCGACCGCTGGAGGACTGGGACGCCTATCTGGCACCCGCCGCCTGACGGCAGCAAAGCGGATGCGCTGGCGTGCGCCCTTAAGGTACGTCCGCGCGACTGCTGCAGTCCGACTCCTGCAGCGGGGCTACTGCAGTGCGACTCCTGCAGCGGGGCTACTGCAGCGTCCTCGGCACGTGGGGGACTGCGGGCTTTCGCGTCAGCGACGTTGCGCAGGCTAAACTTGCCCGGCCAGCCTCTGTAGCTCAACGGAAGAGCAGTTCCGTCCTAAGGAAACGGTTGGGGGTTCGAATCCCTCCAGGGGCACACCGGTTTACGACCCTGCATCCCTCGCAAAATCTGAGATGCAGGGTTTTTGTGTTTCTCGGGCGCCGGGGGCCAACACCTCGCTGACACACGTTGCCGTGGAGACGCTCGCGGTGAAGGCCGCTGCGAGCCGGGAAATGCTGTTGCGACGCTCCCCGAGGTGTCGACCCAGGGGGAGCGGATGCGCAAGCACGCTTCATTGAGACTCTGCACGCCACTGCCAGGCCGGATGACCCCCGGTGGCGGGGTTGTTCACCTGCGCGTTACCGGTGAGTTCTAGACTGGTGTTTTGGCGCCGTGCACCACTGCCACGACCTGATCAAGGAGCAGTGTGAGCGAGCACCAGAGCCAAAATCACCCGATCACGTCCGACCGGGGCGGGCACGGCCAGGAGGTGCTGGCGGCGGGCCACCGGGCCAAGCCGGCCCGCACCCTCGCCGACATTATTGCGGAAACCGCGGCGCAGCATCCGGAGGCTTTGGCCCTGGAAGATGCGGCCGGAACGATCAGCTATCGCGGCCTGCTGCGACGCGTGCAGGCACAGGCAAATGCGCTGAGCCTGGCCGGGGTGCGGCGCGGCGACACCGTGGGAATTCGCATTCCCTCCGGCACCCGCGACCTGTATGTGTCGATCCTGGCCACGCTGCTGGTGGGTGCCGCCTACGTGCCGGTCGACGCGGACGACCCGGAGGAACGCGCCCGGCTGGTCTTCGCCGAAGCCCACGTGGTCGGCATCATCGGGGAGGGCGGCGTGTTTGCGCCTCGCGACGGCCTCGACGTGCAGGCCCTGCGCGCTCGCCGTGTCGGACCGCACGAGGATCCCGCGCTGGTCTTTCCGACCGGCAACATTCCGACGCCCGATGACGACGCCTGGGTCATCTTCACCTCCGGCTCGACCGGCGTGCCCAAGGGCGTCGCCGTCACCCACCGGTCGGCGGCTGCGTTCGTCGACGCCGAGGCCGGACTGTTTCTGCGGGACGAACCGATCGGGACCGGAGACCGCGTGCTGGCCGGGCTCTCTGTGGCCTTCGACGCGAGCTGTGAGGAAATGTGGCTGGCCTGGCGCAACGGCGCCTGCCTGGTTCCCGCCCCGCGCTCGCTCGTGCGCAGCGGTGCCGACCTTGGCCCGTGGCTGATCACCCACGGCATCACCGTCGTCTCGACCGTGCCGACCCTCGCCGCGCTCTGGCCGGAAGAGTCGCTCGAGGCCGTTCGGCTGCTCATCTTCGGCGGTGAGGCCTGCCCGCCCGAACTGGTCGCCCGCATTGCCACCCGCGGACGCGAAGTGTGGAACACCTACGGCCCGACCGAAGCGACCGTCGTGGCCTGCGGCGCCCTCGTCGACGGCATCGGCGAGATGCGCATCGGCCTCCCGCTCGACGGCTGGGACCTCGCCGTCGTCGACGCGGCCGGGCACCGGGTCGCCGCGGGGGAGACCGGCGAGCTCATCATCGGCGGTGTTGGTCTGGCCCGCTACCTCGACGCCGAGAAGGACGCCGAGAAATATGCGCAGCACCCGCAGCTCGGCTGGGATCGCGCCTACCGCAGCGGGGACCTGGTGCGCTTCGAAACGGCGGGCCTTGTCTTTGCCGGGCGCGCCGACGACCAGGTGAAACTCGGCGGCCGCCGCATCGAGCTCGGTGAAGTGGATGCGGCCCTGGGTGCTCTTCCCGGAGTCGCCGGCGGCGCCGCCGTGGTCCAGACCACTCCGGCCGGCAACCACATTCTGGTCGGCTATATCGCCCTCAATGCGGACGCCGCGTTCGACCGGCCGGCCGCGATTGACCGGCTGCGCGAGGAACTCCCCGCCGCACTGGTGCCGCTGCTGGCCATCGTCGACGCGCTGCCAACCCGCACCTCGGGCAAGGTCGACCGGTCTGCATTGCCCTGGCCGTTGCCTCAATCGGCCGACGAGACCGCGGCGCTGTCACCGACAGCCGAGTGGCTGGCCGAGGCGTGGGCATCCATTTTGGGCGTGCCGGTGACCGGCCCCGACGATGATTTTTTCGCCCAGGGCGGCGGTTCGCTCTCAGCCGCGCAATTCGTGTCGGCTGTGCGGGCCCGGCACCCCGAAACCACCGTCGCCGACCTCTACGACCACCCGCGCATCGGCTCCCTGGCCGAGGAACTCGACGCGCGCACTCCCGTGGAAGTCCCAGTCGTGCGCACCGTGCTGCCGACACCGGCGCGCAGCCAGCTCGCCCAGACCCTGCTCGGCATTCCCCTGCACGTGCTCAGCGGCGCCCGCTGGCTGGTCTACCTCGCCATCGCGAACAACCTGCTGAGCCTGGCCGGGGCGACCTTTGCGCCGACTCTGTCCTGGTGGTGGGTGGCACTCGGTTTTGCGCTGTTCGTGACGCCGCCCGGCAAAATGCTGATCGCGGTGATCGCATCGAGGCTGCTGCTGCGCAACCTGGTGCCGGGTAACTATCCGCGCGGCGGCTCCGTGCACCTGCGGCTGTGGCTCGCCGAGCAGGTGGCGCTGCTCGTTGACGCAGCGAGCCTGGCCGGTGCCCCCTGGATCAGCTATTACGCCCGGGCGTTGGGCGCCGAGATCGGCCGCGACGTCGACCTGCACTCGCTGCCACCGGTCACCGGTCTGCTCACCATCGGCGCCCAGGCCTCGATCGAGCCCGAGGTCGACCTGGCCGGCCATTGGATCGACGGCGACGTGCTGCGGATCGGCCACCTGCACGTCGGTGCCGACGCCCGAATCGGTTCCCGCAGCACCCTGCTCGGCGGGGCCCACGTCGGGAACGGCGCGGAGATCGAACCCGGCGCTGCAGTTTCGTCCCGCGTGCCGCCGGGGGAGCGCTGGGCTGGTTCCCCGGCCCGCCGGGCGGGGTCGGCAAGGCGTCCGTGGCCGGCCGAGCGGCCGGCAAGGGCCAGCCGGTGGCTCGGCGCGTTCGCCACCGGGTCCGTCGCGATGACGGCCATTCCCACGCTGGCCCTCGCGCTCGGCGCCGTCATCGTCGGCGGTGCCGTCGGCGACGCCAGCAGTCTCGGTGTCGCCGCGCTGCGGGCAGCGCTGATCATGCCGGTCGCGGTTCTGGCCGGTGGACTCGCCTACGCCCTGCTCGTGATCGCCTTCGTGCGAGCCCTCGGTATCGGGCTGCGCGAGGGCTACTATCCGGTGCGCAGCCGCATCGGCTGGCAGGTCTGGATGACCGAACGTATCCTGGACGGCGCTCGCAACGTGCTGTTTCCGGTCTACGCGAGCCTGATCACCCCGACCTGGCTGCGCCTGCTCGGCGCCAAGGTGGGCGCCGACGTCGAGGCGTCAACCGTGCTGCTGCTGCCCTCGCTGACGACGATCGCGCCGGCCGCTTTTCTCGCCGACGACACCATGGTCGCCTGCTACGAACTCGGCGGCGGCTGGATGCACATTGGCCCGGCCAAGATCGGCCGCAAGGCTTTTCTCGGCAACAGCGGCATGGCCGGGCCCGGTCGTACCGTGCCGCGCAACGGGCTCGTCGCTGTGCTCTCCTCGACGCCGCGCAAGGCCAAGCGCGGTTCCAGCTGGCTCGGTAACCCGCCGGCCCGCCTGCGGCGCAGGCAAACGGATGCCGACGACTCGCGAACGTTCCACCCTCCCGTTCGCCTGAAAGTTGCCCGGTCACTCTGGGAACTGCTGCGGATCGTGGCCGGCTTCACGACCGCCTGGATCGCGCTGCTCGTGCTTGCCCTGCTCGACCTGGTCTGGCTCTGGCTCGGACTTGGCGCGGCCATCGCCCTGTCCGGCGTGGTCATGCTCGTGGCCGGCGCGGTCGCCGCCGGGGTCACGACGGTGGTCAAGTGGACGCTGGTCGGGCGGATCGACGCGTCGGAGCATCCGCTTTGGTCATCGTTCATCTGGCGCAACGAGGTGTCGGACAGCTTCGTGGAGATGGTGGCTCGCCCGTGGTTCGCCGAGAAAGCATCGGGCACGCCGGCGCTCGCCGTGTGGCTGCGCACCCTCGGCGCCACGGTGGGGCGCGGTGTCTGGTGCGAAACCTATTGGCTGCCCGAAGCCGATCTCGTGCGACTCGGTGCCGGCAGCACGGTCAACCGCGGCTGCGTCGTGCAGACCCACCTGTTTCACGATCGGATCATGCAGCTTGACGCCGTCGAACTCGCCGAGGGTGCCACCCTGGGCCCGAACGGTGTCATTCTGCCAGCGGCGTCAATCGATGCCGGAGCGACCGTCGGCCCCGGCTCGCTCGTGATGCGCGGCGAACGCGTGCCGACCGGGTCGCTCTGGTCCGGCAACCCGATCACGCCGTGGCACCAGCCGCCGTGGTCGAGCGTGGAATAGTTGACTGATGGGCCAGACTCTGCAGACCACTTACGGTGCCGCCAGCGCCGGCGATCCCTATATTCCCACCTCCGGCAACGGCGGCTACAGCGCCGAGCACTATGAGCTGACCCTCGACTACCGAGTGGCCACCAACCGGCTGAACGCCACCGCGATCATCACCGCGCGGGCGCTGATGCGGCTGGACCGATTCAGTCTCGATTTCGCCGGCCTCAGCATGGAAAAAGTCACAGTGAACCGCGCGCGGCCGGCGAGGGTGACGCACACGGCCCGCAAACTCGTGATCACGCTCGCCACACCGGTGGAAGCCGGGGCCCTGTTTGAGATCGTGGTGCGTTATCGCGGGGCGCCGCATCCGGTGCGCAGCAATTGGGGTGATGTCGGCTGGGAAGAACTCGACGACGGCGTACTCGTCTCCGGGCAGCCCTGCGGGGCCCCCTCCTGGTTTCCGTGCAACGACCATCCGAGCAACAAAGCCACCTTTCGCATCACCGTCGGCTGTGAATCCGGGTACACCGTGGTGTCCAACGGGGCGCTGTCGGCACAGTCGAGCCGCTCCGGGCGCACCAGCTGGACCTTCGACGTGCGGGAGCCAATGGCCACCTACCTCGCGACCGTGCTGATCGGTCGGTACCGCCGCCGCGACCTCGCCGCCCGGCCGGTCGCGCACAGCCTGTACTTTCCGGCTGAACTGGCCACCCGGGTCGGCACCGACTTCGCCCGCCTCACCGAGATGATCGCGTTCTTCGCCGACCGATTCGGGCCGTATCCGTTCGCGTCATACTCCGTCGTCGTCACCGAGGACGAGCTGGAGATTCCGCTCGAGGCGCACGGCCTGGCCGTGTTCGGCAGCAACCACGTCGACGGCAACCACGGCGAAGACCGGCTGATCGCCCACGAACTGGCGCACCAGTGGTACGGCAACAGCCTCACCGTGGCCCGCTGGCAGGACATCTGGCTGCAGGAGGGTTTCGCCTGCTACGCCGAATGGCTCTGGGAGGAGGAACGCGGCGGTCGCACCGCCGACGTTCTGGCCGCCCTGCACCGCGGCAAGGTCGCTGCGCTGCCCCACGACATCGTCGTCGGAGACCCGGGCCCGCACGCCATGTTCGACGACCGCGTTTACAAACGGGGAGCGCTCGCCCTGCACGCCATTCGCAAGTCGCTCGGCGACGAGGCCTTCTTTTCGGCCCTGCGCGCCTACACGTCGGCCCGGCGGCACGGGTATGTCTCCACCGATGACTTCATCGAGTTCTTCGCCGAGCACACCGGCAGTCGGGCAATCGGCGGGTTCGTGGCTCGCTGGGTGCAGGAGCGGCCCCTGCCAAGCCTCTAGCTGCGCTGGGTGCGGTAGCGGGCTCTGCCGAGCCGATAGCCGCGCTGGGCGGGTCGCACGTATCGCGGGTGTTGCGCCAGTGCGCGGGAGTTGGGCGGTAGTTGTCGGTAGTTGTCAACCTGCGCAGCGGCGCAAGTCCCGCGCAGCATGAAATGGATGCCGGCGGCGGCGCCTGTGGGCACCAGCAACAGGCATCCGTTACGCTGCGCCTCACGTTTGGGGGAGCAGCACGATCCGGGGCGCGTCCGGGCCGAGGGTGGCCACCGTGCCGACCAGGCCTGGGCCGGCGTCGAAGCCCGCCAGGTGCAGGTCGGCCAGATCGAGGGAAGCGCCCGGCCAACTCAGCAGCTGCCACCGCGGCTCCATCACAAAAACGGATGCCGCCGCTTTCGGGTATACAACGGTCAGCTCCCGCGGGTCCACCGTCAGCCCCGCCCCGGAAAGCTTGAGCACCGCTTCCTTCGCCGTCCAGAGCGTCGCGCGCACCCGGTCGCGTGCCGCCATCGGCGCCGCCCGCAGGGCTTCTTGCTCGGGCCCGTTGAACGCGACGTCGTCGAACCCGGCCCGGCCGACCGCGCTGACGCTCTCGATATCGACACCGATCGGCCCGGCCAGCGACACGGCGACGGCGACGGTCGAGGCGGCGCGGCTCAGGCTCACGAAGGTGCCCGGCGGCCGCAGCACGCGGGGTTTTCCGTGTGCGCCGCCGCAGCGCTCGCAGCGCTGCGCGATGGTGACCTCGGTGAGCTCAACCCGGCAGACCCGGGCGACGGCCTCGGCCAGGTGCAGACGGTCGGTCTCGGGGAGCGGCGCCCGCGGAGCCAGGAAGAGGGAGACATCCGTTTGCGTCACTCTGCAACCGTACGCGGTGGCAAACTAGGAGCGAACAAGGAGAGCCCATGGCCCTGGTGGACAACGCGGTTTACGTGGACGGGCATCGGGTTTCGACACCGCCCAGCCTCGACGAGACCTTCGAGGTCATGAAGGAGCATAAGGGCTTCGCCTGGATCGGACTGTACCGGCCGAGCGAGGAGGAAGTGCGGGCCGTCGCCACCGAGTTCAGCCTGCACCACCTGGCCATTGAGGATGCTTTCAAGGGCCATCAGCGGTCGAAGATCGAGCGGTTCGGCGATATTTTGTTCGTGGTGCTGCGCCCCGCTCGCTATATGGACGACGAGGAACGCGTTGAATTCGGTGAGCTGCACGTCTTCGTCGGCCCGGACTTCGTCGTCACCATCCGTCACGCGGAATCGCCCGACCTCGCCCAGGTGCGCCAGCGGATGGAGCAGGCACCGCACCTGCTCGCCCTCGGCCCGGAAGCCGTGCTGTATGCGATTCTCGACCAGGTCGTCGACGAGTACGGGCCGGTCGTGGCCGGCCTCGAAAATGACATAGATGAGATCGAAGACCAACTTTTCGACGGTGACCCCGAGGTCAGCCGACGCATCTACGCCCTGTCCCGCGAAGTGATCGAGTTTCAACGAGCCACCCAACCGCTCGTGGGTATGTTTGAGTCCATGCAGCGTGGCTTCGACAAATACAACGTCGACCTGGAACTGCACCGGCACCTGCGCGATGTGCTCGACCATACCCTGCGCATCGTTGAACGTGGCGACGCCTTTCGGCAGCTGCTGCAAAACGCGCTGACCGTGCACAGCACCCTCGTGGGACAGGCCCAGAACGACGAAATGCGGCACCTGTCGGAGACCAGCCTGGCGCAGAGCGAAGAGGTCAAGAAAATTTCCAGCTGGGCGGCGATCCTGTTCGCGCCGACCCTGGTCGGAACCATCTACGGCATGAACTTCGACCACATGCCCGAACTACATTGGACCCTGGGCTACCCGTTCGCGCTCGCCCTGATGCTCGCGATGGGATGCGCCCTGTACATCGTCTTCAAGCGTCGGGACTGGCTGTAAGGGCCAAATCACGCGAAACCCCGGCCGCCTCAGGCAAAAACAGTGGTTTCGCAATTAGGGTATCCCTGTGTGGCACCTCGATAGAAAACAAGACGACGACGACGTGCTTTCCAAGTACCTGGACGTCGTCCCCATCGACCCGCAAAACGTGACCAGTCCCCACAATCTCAGTCTGGGCGATCCGGCGTTCACCGCCGGTAACATCGCCGAGCCGGTCTGGCAGCGCTGGCGCGATGAACTCGCCGCGCTCGGCGGGCGCTCCCCGCTGCTGCACTTCACCGACGAAGCCCGCACCCGCATCGAGCTCAGCGCCACCCATCCCGGGGGCCTGCCGCAGTTCATCATCGGCAAGACCACCCTGCTGTCCAACCTCATTCGCGATGAACTCGCGCTCCGCAACGCCCGGCTGGCCGCGAACGAGATCACCCAGAAGGGCATCGAACTGCGCTCGATGCGCGGCATCGAGTCGGTCAACCTCGCCATCGGCCTCGCCGAGTGGCGTTACCAGGACGTCGAGTACAGTGCCCCGGTGCTGCTGCGCCCGCTTGCGATCCGCCGCTACGGCCGTGACTACGAGCTCAAGCTCAAGGGTCAGCCCTTTCTCAACCCCGAACTGGCCCGCGCTCTGAAGGACCAGTTTCAGATCGTCCTCGACGCCGACGCTTTTGTGGCGCTCGCCGTCACGAACGGTGCGTTCAAACCGCAGCCGGTCATCGACCGCCTGCGCGGCTTGACCTCCCACCTGCCCTGGTTCAACGTCGTGCCCCGGCTCGTCGTCTCGAGTTTCGCCTCCTGCGGCCAAGCACTCGCCGCCGACGCCTCGAACCTCGACCACCCGCTGCTCGACGCCGTCGCCGGCAACATGACCGCCAAGCGCAATATCGGGTCCGCCTACAACCCGGTGGTGCCGATCGGCCAGGATGCCCGCCCGCCCGCCACCGACACGCTGCTCGGCGACGCAGACCCCGAGCAGGAGAATGTCGTCGCGCAGATCGCGGCGGGAAACTCCCTGGTCGTGAAGACCCTGCCTGGAACCGGCGGCACCCAGACCATCGTCAACGCGATCGGCTCGCTCGTCGCCCAGCATAAGCGCGTGCTCGTGGTCAGCGCCCGCCGCTCCAGCCTCGACGGAATCGCCGGTCGCCTGGTGCAGGTGGGCCTGCCCGGCATCGCCGTGACTCCGCGCACGCTGCGCCGCGACCTGATCCAGTCGATCACACGCAACGAGAAGGCCACCCAGCCGCGGGTCGGCGACGTGGACGATGCCCTGGTGCGCTTGCGCAAGGTGCTGCTCGACTATCGCTCGGCGCTCACCCGCCGCGATTCAGCGCTCGGCGTCTCTGTCCTCGACGCCCTCGGTGAGCTCGCGCGCCTCGCGCAGCTGCCGCAGCCGCCGTCGACGACGGCCCGGCTCGACCGGCACGCTCTCGAACTGCTCGCTCACTCCCGATCCGCCGCCGCCAATACCCTGATCAAAGCCGCTATCCTCGGCGAGTTTCGGTACGGCCCCGGCGACTCACCCTGGTACGGCGCCTCCTTCACCTCCTCAGCGGATGCCGCCAACTCGCATCAACTCGCCAAGCGCATCAACCAGGTTGAACTTCCGCGGTTGCTTGAACGCGCCAACGGCCTGATCGGCCAGACCCGGCTGCGCCCGTTCGAGACGATCAACGAACTCGGCATCTACCTGCGCCTGCTGCTCGATATTCGGGAAACCCTCGACAAATTCCAGCCGGGCGTCTACGACCGCTCGCTGACCGAACTGATCGCCGCCACGTCGTCGCGGCGTGAATCCTCCGAGATGAGCTCGGCCAGCCGGCGCCGCTTGCGCAAGCTCGCCGAGGAGTACCAGCGCCCCGGCGTGCGGGTCAGCGATATGAACGAGAGCCTGCGCCGCATCCAGGACCAGCGCACCCTCTGGCAGCGCTACGCCGCCGCGGGAGTCACGCCCGAGGTGCCGGTCGGCATCAACGATGTGCACGTCGCTTTTCAGCGCGTCTCCGAAGACCTCGGTCTGCTCGACGTTCCGCTGGGCACCACTGGCACACCGCGCATCCTCGCCGGGCGTCAGATCGGTGAGCTGACCGCGATGATCTCGGGCCTCGCCGCCGAGAGTGAGGTGCTCGCCAACCTGCACGAGCGCACCGCGCTGCTCGCGACGCTGCGCGAGCACAACCTCGACCCGCTGATGACCGACCTGTCCCAGCGGCACGTGTCGGAGGAGAACGTCGCTGCCGAACTCGAACTGGCCTGGTGGCAGTCCGTGCTCGAGATCATGCTCGCGAGCGACCGGGCACTGCTGAACGCGAACACGGCGGTACTGGACCGCCTCGAAGCCGATTTCAAACTCGTCGACGAGGCGCACGCATCCGCTTCGGGCAAGCTGCTGGCCTGGCTGCTGGCCGAAACCTGGAAGATCGGTGTCGTCGACTTTCCCGAGGAGGCCGACCAGCTGCGCCGCCTGCTGCGCGCCGACCGGGCCACGCCGGCGCGGCTGAACGAGGTCGCCCCGCACCTCGGCCGCGTGCTCGCGCCGGTCTGGCTCGCCTCGCCCTACGAGATCGCCGGCATCAGCGACCAGATCACCTTCGACACCGTGCTGCTCGTCGATGCCGGAGCGACGACCCTCGCCGAAAACGTCGGCGCGATTCGCCGCGGACGCCAGATCGTGGCGTTCGGTGACCCGGTCACCCAGACACCGTCAGCGTTCGAGACCGGAATTTCGGCCTCGGGCGAGGCCGCGCCGACCCCCGACGTGTCGGTCGACGCCCTGCACGCCGACTCCGCCCTGGCCCGGCTCGGCGAACTACTGCCGACGCTGACGCTCACCCGCAGCTACCGGGCCGGCGGCGAAGACCTCGCCGAACTGGTCAACCACCGCTTCTACGGTGGCCGCATCGATTCGCTGCCCTGGGCCGGAAGTTTTCTCGGTCACGGCAGCCTCACCATCAACTATGTGGCCGGCGGTCGCGGCATGCCCGACGCCGACAGCGGCGCGATTGAGAGCGTGGATGCGGAGGTCGTGAAGGTCGTCGACCTCGTACTCGAACACGCCTCGAAGCGCGCGCGCGAATCGCTCATGGTGATCACCGCGAGCACCCGGCACGCCGTCCGCGTGCAGCAGGCGGTGCTGGCCGCGTTCGCCAAGCGCACCGACCTGTCCGACTTCATTCTGAAGGACCGCAGCGAACCCTTCACCGTGCTCACCCTCGAGCAGGCCGTCGCGCAGAGCCGCGACCGGGTCATCTTCTCGATCGGCTACGGCCGCACCCCGCACGGGCGCCTGCTGTCCAACTTCGGTTCGCTCGGCGAACCCGGCGGCGAACGCCTGCTCGCGATCGGCATGACCCGGGCGCGCCGCGCGCTCGACATCGTCTCCTGCTTCCGTCCAGCTGACATCGACGAGGATCGCCAGCGCCACGGCATCCTGGCGCTGTCGCAGGTGCTCAGCGAGACCGAGGCACGCCGCGACGAGGTGCAGGTGCCCGACGCGAGCGAGGCCATGCTCGTCGACCTAGGCGGCCGCCTCGAAAAGCTCGGCCTCAGCGTGCGTCTCGGGCACCGCGGCAAGCTCGCCCTGGCCGCCTCCTACGGCACGCGCGCCATCGTCGTTGAAACGGATGCCGTGGTCGGCCGCGCGAGCCTGCGCGAGTCCCTGCGGCTGCGCCCCGAAGTGCTGCGCCGCCTCGGCTGGCACTATCTGCGCGTGCACAGCTTCGAACTGTTCAGCAATCCAGACGCCGTCGCGGCACGCGTGGCCGCGATCGCCGGCGTTCCTCAAGCGGATGCTCGTCCCTTTGCGACCGGTGACGCGCCCACCATCGACCCGAGACGGCCCAACGCGTGAGCGCTTCAGAAGGTGCACAGCGCCTGGGTACCGAGCGTCAGCCGATCGTGAAGGCGGCCGGCAATGCTCGCCGCGCCAAGCTGCTGCCGGCACCGGACACCGACCCGAACCCGCACCCGCCGGTGCTGCGCGAAGAGGGTGGCGTTGCGCACACGGGAAGTGGGCCCAGCGCGAATGAGGCACAGTTGCGGCAGGATCGCCCGCCGCACTGGTAGTTAGTGCTTGGGACCCTGGTCGGGCGGCGTTGCGGCGGCGTTTTTGGCCAGCAAGTCGCGGATCTCGGTGAGCAGGTCGAGCTCGGTCGTGGGGTCGGCGACGACCTCGGAGGGAACCCCGGCGGCGCGGCGTCGGTCCTGGGCTTCCTTGAGCTTGTTCAAGGGCAGCACGATCAGAAAATAGACGACCGCGGCGATCAGTAGAAAGTTGATCAGGGCACCGATGACGGCGCCGAACAGAATTTTGTCGCCACCGGGAAGAGTCAACGGGAGCGCTTTAGCGAGCGAGTCCGCCTTGAAGATCGACGCGATGAGCGGGTTGAAAATGCTCGTGACGATCGACGTGACGAGGGCGGTGAACGCCGTGCCGATGACGACGGCGACGGCGAGGTCGATGACGTTGCCGCGCATGATGAATTCTTTGAAACCATTGATCACGGGGTGCTCCAAACGAATGACTCGGGCGACCGTCTTGGTCAGCGCCATGCTCTAGGACGCCTTGGCGGCCGGAACGGAGGGGGCCGCAGACTTGGCGGGTGTGCTGTCCGCCTTCTTCTCGGTCTTGGTTTCGGCCGGTTTACTCGCCGAGGAGTCGGACTTGTCGCTCGAGCTTTCGCTCGGCTTGCGGTCGAGATTCGGGTTGGACCGCTTCGCATCCGATTTGGAGTCGTTGCTGTAGAAACCGGAGCCGCTGAAGGTCACGCCGATCGACGAAAACACCTTGCGCAGTTTGCCCTGGCAGGTCGGGCACACCGTGAGCGAGTGGTCGGTGAAGGCCTGCTGGATGTCGAAGGCGGTGTCGCACTCGGTGCAACGGTAAGAGTAGGTAGGCACTGCATCTCCAGCTGGTTGAGCCGACAGGCAAAATGCCCGCCAGAACTAAGGTTAGGCGCGCTGGCGCCCCGTCACATGCAGAACGGGGTTCACGAGCGGTATTAAATGGTCAGAACGCGATGATTCTGGTCGGGGTGACGAGCCCGTTGACCGGTTGGTCGTGCACCTCGCGGGGAACCTCGTCGAGGTATTCGCTGTCGAAGACGACGGCGTAGACCGGCGGGCACTTTTCCATCGAACCGAGGGTCTTGTCGAAGTAGCCGCGGCCCCAGCCCATGCGCAGACCGGACTCGTCGATGGCCGCTGCCGGCGCGATGATGAGGTCGACATCGTTGATGGCGATCGGGCCGAGCAGGGTTCCGACCGCTTCGGGAACCCCGGAAATGCCGGTGAATTCTTCTTCGCCGTCGCCGACGGTCCAGTCCAGCAGACCGTCTTCGCGAGAAATGGGAAACAGAATACGTATGCCCTCTGCCGTTGCCCAGTTGAGAAAGGGCCGGGTATCGGGTTCATTGCGCGCCGACAGATAGCACGAAATCGATCGGGCGGAGAGGTCCAGGACGAGGCTCTGCAGGTTTGCGGTGAAGCCGGCCGTGGCCGATTCACGCTCCGAGGAGGTCATATTCTGGCGACGCTCGCGCAGCTCCGCTCTGAGCGCACGCTTTCGATGACCAATGTCGGAGTCCATATAAGGCATCCTACTTGCCACTAACCTAGTGCCCATGGGTACCCCGATTACTAAAGCCGTCATTCCCGCAGCTGGGCTGGGAACACGATTCCTGCCAGCGACCAAGGCCATGCCGAAGGAGATGCTGCCCGTCGTCGACAAACCGGCCATCCAGTATGTCGTTGAGGAAGCCGTTGCGGCCGGGCTCAGCGACGTGCTGATGGTCACCGGGCGCAACAAGAACGCCCTGGAGAACCACTTTGACCGCATGACCGAGCTGGAGGCCATGCTCGAACGCAAAGGCGACCAGACCCGGCTCGCCAAGGTGCGCGAATCCAACGAGCTTGCCGATATCCACTACGTGCGTCAGGGTGACCCGCGCGGCCTCGGCCACGCCGTTCTGCGCGCCCGCATGCACGTCGGCCACGAACCCTTCGCCGTGCTGCTCGGTGACGACATCATCGATGCCCGCGACCCCCTGCTCACCCGCATGCTCGAGGAGCAGGGCAAGCGCAACACCAGTATCGTGGCGCTGCTCGAGGTCGACCCGTCGCAGATTCACCTGTACGGCGCGGCCGCGGTCGAAACGACCGACGACCCTGACGTCGTGCGCATCACCGGGCTGGTCGAAAAGCCCAGCCAAGAGGATGCTCCCTCAAACCTCGCCATTATCGGCCGCTATGTGTTGCGTCCGGAGGTGTTCGACATTCTCGAGCACACCGCGCCCGGCAAGGGCAACGAGATTCAGCTCACCGACGCCCTGCAGAAGATGGCCGTCAACCCCGAAACCACCGGCGGCGTGTACGGCCTCATTTTTCGTGGGCGTCGTTATGACACCGGCGACCGGCTCGACTACATCAAGGCCATCGTGCAACTCGCCGTCGATCGCGAAGACCTCGGGCGCGACCTCAAGCCCTGGTTGCACGAATTCGTCGCCACGCTGGACTAACGTTTTACAGAGCCCCACCGGGGTTTTCAGCCCACGACAGACAGGCGAACCGTGCCGATCGCTATTCCCACCCTTCGCGAGGGGGCCGTCACCCTGCGCCCGATCCGATTGCGCGACGCCCGCGCCCTCGAGGGCGAACTTCTGGCCAACCGTTCCTGGCTGCGCAAGTGGGAGGCGACGAACCCGTACGCGCCGATGTCTTTCGACACGCGCGCGAGCATCCGGAGCCTGTTGACGCATTCGCGGTCGGGCAACGGTCTGCCATTCATCATCGAAAGCAACGGCGAACTGGCGGGCCAGCTGAACGTGTCGTCGATCACCTGGGGATCACTGTCATCGGCGACCATCGGCTACTGGGTGAGTGAGAAGTTCGCCGGCCAGTCGATCACGCCGATGGCCGTGGCGCTCGCGACCGACTACTGCTTCTATCAGCTCGGCCTGCACCGCATGGAGATCTGCATCCGCCCGGAAAACAAGGCGAGCCTGCGGGTCGTGGAGAAACTCGGCTTTCGCTATGAGGGATTGCGTCGCCGCTACATTCACATCAACGGTGACTGGCGCGACCATTTCTGCTTCGGTTTGGTCGCCGAGGAACTCACCCAGGGCGTGCTGCGCCGCTGGCACGATGGTCTGGTCCCAGCGGATGCCGCCACGGTCACCGCGGCCGATCTCGAGTCGGCCGCGCATCCGTTGCCGGTCATCGTTCGATGATCGCCCCGATTTGCCCCGTTCGGGGGCGGAATCAGCGTATTAACTTCGGTGACACGCCACCGGTAATCATCGGCTCTGGCCGCTGCGCCTCTTACCGTTGTCAACATGAGTAATGAGGCATTGGGTGGCGGGGTCATGGTGGCGGTGGCCGCCGTGCTCTGGGTTGCCTACCTGATGCCCACCTGGTCGCGCCGCAAGCAGTACCAGGCGACCGAAAAAAACGCCGTGCGGCTGCAGCAAACGCTGCGCATCCTGGCCGAAACCGCCGAGGTGCCGCACCAGGTGCGACTCGAAGCCACCGCCCGCACCGTGGCCGAGCAGCAACGCGTTCTGGCGCGGGCTGAGCAGAGCGAACGAGTCGAAGCGCAAGCGGTGGCGGATGCTGCCCGCGACGTTCGCCGCGCCGCCGCGGCCGTCGCTGCTGCCGCAGCGCCGCGCGTGGCGGAGTCGCCCGTTTCGAAGCTTCGGCGGCTGCGCCGTTTCCGCGGCCTGGTGTCGCTGATTCTGCTGGCCGGATTCGTGCTGGCCGTCACTGGGGTCGCTCCCGCCCTGGCTGGCTCGTTCACCGCTTTGGTCGGTGGCGGGGTTGTCATGGTGGCCACGTTCGGCATTCTCGGCCGGCTGTCCACGGTCGCCCGCTCGGCGCGTGTGGTGCGCGTGGACGCCCCGGTGGTGTTGCCCGTTCTGGTCGGCCAGGCCTTTGAGCCCGTGCAGCTTGAGGAGACCCCGGTTGCCGCGGCGACTTGGACGCCGCAGCCGGTGCCGCGAGCGATGCATCTCTCGCGCGGATCCATTGCGCAGACGGCGATGGCATCCGTTGAAGCGGCCAATCAGCTGCGCAAGGCCGCCGCCGAGGCGGAGGTCACGCGCCGCGCCGCAGCGCTCGCCGAGGAAGCAATCCGGGCCGCCACGCCGATCGCCAGGCCCGCAGCGGCTGCGGTGCCGAGCCGTTTCGCGTCGATGGGGATCGTTGGCGAAACCAGCCCCGGCATGACCGACCTCGACGCCGTGCTGCGTCGTCGTCGCGCCGTCTAATTGGCGGCTCGGGCGGGAAGCGGAGAAAGTGGCGGCCAGCCCGTGATATTCTTCAAAGGCAGTTTGGGGCTATGGCGCAGTTGGTAGCGCGTCTCGTTCGCAATGAGAAGGTCAGGAGTTCGAATCTCCTTAGCTCCACTCAGACTGTAAGAACAGCCCCGGCCTCGGTCGGGGCTGTTTTCATGCCCGGTCCGGGAGGGTGCGCTGTGGGCATCAGTCATCGTCCCAGGAAGTTCCAGGACAATCTGGTCCAAGTTGCTCCACTCAGCTTGACATCGCGCGAGGTGCCAACTTCGGCCCCATGGTTTTTGTGAGGTGCCACCTTTGGCCCCTTGCCGAGGACTCATGGGGCTAAAGGTGGCACTTCGCCGCATGATGCCCCTGGTCATGGGGCTAAAGGTGGCACCTCGCGTGGCCAGGCTGAGTTCATGGGGTTTAAGATGGCACCTCATGCAGGGCTGCACGGGTACTGGGGCCGACGGCGTCACGCTGCGCGCGACAACGAGGGACGCGGGGCCGAAACTGGCATTGCGCGGGCGGTCAGGCTATCGGGGGGCGCTGCAGGGTCTGGGTGATGCGGCTGGCCTCGTCGAGCAGAAGTTGACCCAGAATCTTCTGCCGCTCGGGCTTGAATCGTGGCTCGATGCCGGTGAGGGAGAGCGCCCAGCCCGGGCGACCGCTGCGATCGAAGATCGCGGCGCCCATGCCCCAGCTGCCCTCGAGGATGAGTCCTGGGTTGACCGCATAGCCCGTCACTCGGGTGCGTTTGAGATTGGCGCGGATGCTCACGGGGGAGTGCTGGGCGCCCCAGCGAGCCGCGAAGGTCTCGGTGTCGACGGATCCTGTGTCGGCCAGGAGGGCATCCACTTCGGTCTCGGGCAGGTAGGCCAGAATGGCCATTCCAGCGGAGGCCACCCCCAACGGAAAGCGCACCCCCTCGTGCAGCACGAAGGAGCGGATGGGAAAGCTGCCCTCTTCGCGGAGCAGACACACGGTTTCGGCGCCGCGTCGAATGGACAGGAAGGCGCTCTCCCCGGTCTCTTCGGCCAGGCGCACGAGGCTCGGCCGAGCGAGCTCCTCGATCGGATAGCGCGCCGCGGCGACGGTGCCCATGACGAACACCTCGGGGCCGTAGTGCCAGGTGCGGCGCACGGCATCATGATCGAGCAGGCCCTCGGCGGCGAGCGAGGTGAGTAGCCGGTGCACGGTGGGCCGGGTCAGGCCGGAGTCCCGCACGATCTCGGCCAGGGGCGTGCCGGCGGGGTTGCGCCCGACCAGGCGCAGCAGCAGGGCGATCCGGCCGACGACCTGTGCTCCCGGCACCGACTGTGCGGGTTGTGCGCCACGGTCGGGGTGTGCGCTCTGAGCTGGCTGGCCGCCGTGTTCTGGGCGGGCGTCGCGACCCGAGGCGGCGCGAACCGAGGCGTCGCGACCCGAGGCTCCGCGAACGGCGGCGGCTCTACCCGAGGCATCGCGACCTGATTGCCCGGCCGGTGCTGGCGACGCGCCGGGTGGCGTCGGCACGTCCGATGCGGATGGCTGAGAGATTATTTCGCCTCCTGTGTCCATATTGTGGATGATTAATATCCTACTGTTCACGAGATGGAAACGACGGAATCTAGGGTTTGACAGGGCTTATCGGGCCTGAATAGCATGACGATATCGGCCGATGTCCACAAGGTGGACACTACGGCAGGCGCGACACCAACTCGATGAGGAGACCGTATGTCCAAGGTTCAGGCCAGCGCCAGCGAGGCGCTGCACGACGTTCTGCGCGACGGGATGGTGCTTGCGGTCGGCGGCTTCGGCCTCAGCGGCATTCCGGCGGATCTCATCGACGCGGTGCGGGCATCCGCTGTGAAGGATCTCACCGTCGTCTCGAACAATATGGGCGTCGACGGCAAAGGCCTGGGCGTGTTGCTCGAGGCCGGGCAGGTGCGCAAAGTCATCGCGTCCTATGTCGGCGAGAACAAGCTGTTCGCCGAGCAGTTTCTGGCGGGGGTGCTCGAGGTGGAGTTCAGTCCGCAGGGCACCCTGGCCGAGCGGTTGCGGGCCGGCGGCGCGGGAATTCCGGCCTTCTATACCAAGACCGGAGTCGGCACGCTCATCGCCGAGGGCAAGCCGCTCGCCGACTTCGACGGCGAAACGTATCTTCAGGAGCGCGGCATCGTCGCCGACGTCGCGCTGGTCAAGGCCTGGCGCGCCGACACCCTGGGCAACCTCGAGTACCGCTTTACCGCGCGCAACTTCAACCCGGTGGTCGCGACCGCCGGCATTATGACGATCGCGGAGGCCGAGATTATTGTGCAGCCCGGCGAGATCGATCCGAATCACGTGATTACTCCGGGCGTCTACGTGCAGCGCCTGGTTCCGGCCTCGGCCCGGGTCAAAGACATCGAACAGCGCACCGTGCGCAGTCGGCCCGTGCTGGCCGGTGTACAGGCAGGGGAGTAGATCATGGCGTGGACCAGAGATGAAATGGCCGCGATCGCGGCGCAGGAACTGAGCGACGGCGACTACGTGAACCTCGGCATCGGCATTCCAACGCTCGTGGCCAACAACCTGCCCGAGGGAATTCAGGTGACGCTGCAGAGCGAGAACGGGCTGCTCGGCATGGGGCCGTTCCCGTGGGAGGGCGAGGAAGATGCCGACCTCATCAACGCCGGCAAGCAGACCGTTACGGTGCTGCCGGGGGCGTCGATTTTCGATTCGGCGACCTCGTTCGGCATGATCCGCGGCGGGCACGTGAAGGTCGCCATCCTCGGTGCCATGCAGGTCTCCGGCCAGGGTGACCTCGCCAACTGGACCATCCCCGGCAAGATGGTCAAGGGCATGGGCGGCGCGATGGATCTCGTGGCCGGCACCCCGCGCGTGGTCGTGCTGACCGAACACGTCGCCAAGGATGGCACCCCGAAGATCGTCACCGAGTGCACCCTGCCGCTGACCGGCGTACGCGTCGTGGATCGCATCATCAGCGACACGGCCGTCTTCGATGTGACGCCGACCGGCCTCGTGCTGCGGCAGCGCGCCCCCGGCGTGAGCCTGCAGGACATCGAGGACACCACCGAGGCCGCCTTCACGGTCGAGGAGCTGGCTCCGAACTGCTAGCAGGGGGAGCTTGCTCCGAGCTATGAGCACGCGGCGCCGGCTCCGACCCGCTCGCGCGAGCCTCGATCATCTCAGTGCACGGTCGCCCTGATCGCGAAACGCGGCCGGGCCAGTTATACCGGCGACCGTGCCATCGGCCACGTCGACCCAGGCGCACGTGCGATCGAGGTCTGGCTGGGCGCCATCCACGAGGTGAACGACGTCCAGGGCTCCAACCAACACCAGCTTCAGGAGTAGGAGTATTCCCATGCGCACCACACACGCGCTGGAGGTCGACCTTGACCTTCGAGTCACCGCAGCCGAAGAGATTTCGGACGGCGTCATCAAGCTGACCCTGGAACGCGAAGACCGGGGCACCCTGCCCGACTGGACACCCGGTTCTCACATCGACCTGCGGTTCGGCGCGGAGCTGGTGCGCCAATATTCGCTCTGTGGTGACGTCGCCAATGCGGACACCTGGCAGGTCGCTGTGCTTCGAGAGCCGCTCTCCCGGGGCGGATCCACCTTCGCCCACGATTCCATCGCGTCGGCGATAACCTGGCCGCGCGAGGGCCGCGAAACCAATTTGCGCTCGTGGAGGGCGCCGAGGAATACATCTTCATCGCCGGTGGAATCGGAATCACCCCGCTGCTCTCGATGATTGCTTCGGTGAACGCGTTGGGCCGCAAATGGACCTTGCACTACAGCGGCCGCAGCCGCAGCACGATGGCATTCGCCGAGGGGCTCGTGTCACAGTACGGCGAAAATGTGTGCGTTCATTCCTCCGCCGAGTTTGATCGACTGGATCTCAAACAGGTGCTGGGCGATGCCCAGCCGACGACCGCCGTCTATTGCTGCGGGCCGGAGCGTCTCATCGAGGCCGTGCAGTCAGAAATGAGCGGATGGCCGGCGCACGCACTCCACGTGGAACGGTTCCTACCGCGAGTGCTTGAGCTGCCCGTGCGTGAAGAGGCGTTCGAGGTGGAACTCACCCTGTCGAGCCTCGTTTTGATCGTTCCCCCGGAGAAATCAATTCTGCAGGTGGTGCGCGAGGCCGGAGTGCAGGTGCTGTCGTCGTGCACGGAAGGTACCTGTGGCACCTGTGAAACCAACATTCTGTCGGGGAAGGCCGAGCGTCGAGATTCCATTCTGACCGACGAGGAACGCGCGGATTCGCCGTGCATGTTCATCTGCGTCTCGCGGTCGTGTTCGCCGCGCCTGGTCCTGGAATTGTGACGCGGGAGAGGCATCCGCTTCACATCACCCTCGGCTGACAGAGCTGTCGCGGCCGACCCGTTCGGGTCGACCGCGGCGATGCTGATCAGTGCAGCCGTTGACCAGGCCGGGCGTCCACCGGGCGGGCCTAACCCCGGCTCAGGTCGAATCCGCGCTGGATGACCCGGGCTGCGTCGGCGGCGAGCTCCGCTCCCGACAGGTACGGCGCACGCCAGATCGCGAGCATGTCGCTCGCGCCCGCTGGAAGGATGCTGCGCGAGAAGGCCTCGATGCCGAAGATCCCGGAATACCCGGACTCAACAGCGAACCGAACGATGCCGGCCACATCCACAACGCCGGTGCTGAGCAGCCCCCGACCGGACTGGCCCAGTTCCAGGTAGCCGAGCAGCGGCAGAGCCAGGCGGATCGCCGCGAACATATCGGCCTCCTCGATCGCCATGTGAAACGTATCGAGGTGGATGCGCAGGTGCTCAGATTCGCTCTGGCGTACGAAGTCGACTGCCTGTTCGGCCGTGTTGATGACGGAGGTCTCATACCGATTGAGCACTTCAAAGGTCATCGTGATGCCACGCTCGTTGGCGTAGTCGGCGATGGCGCCGACCCCCCTGGCCGAACGGGAGAACGCGTCAGGGTCCGTGGGCGCAGCTGGGCGACCGAACACCCCGTAGGGCACCCCGTTCATCTGCGTGCCGCCGACCTGCACGGTGAAATCAACCGCGGCGCGGAGCAGCGCCGCACCGGCTTTTCTCACCTCGCCGTCGGCGGAACCGACATCTGCCCGAGCGGACAGGCCGCCGGCCATGGTGATCGGATTCAGTCCACGCTCGTTGATCAGGCGACCCAGCGCGGCAGCATCCGTCCCGGCCGGGTCGAGGGGTGGCAACACGACGTGGGAATAGCCGTGCTCAACGATCGCATCCAGAGCCCCGGGGAGGGCCTCAATCGAGGCCTCTCCCACCAGGATGTTGGCGTGGCAGGCGACGGCAACGGGAAGTCGGTTACTGCTGCTGTGGGTCATCTGGGTCACCGGACGAAATTCAGAACGACGGCAGCTCGAGGCGCTGCTTGAACGCGGAATAGCCATCGTCGACGTGAACGACCGTGCCATTGATGACGTTGGACTCGTCCGAGGCCAGGAAGGCGACCACGTTGGCAATTTCTTCCGGGGCGGTCATCTTGTTGCGCATCTGCTCAGCAGCGAACGTTTGCTTGAGCTCGTCGCTGAACTGATTGATAATGGGCGTTGCGACGCGGCCCGGCGTGATGGCGACCGCACGAATGCCGAACTCGGCCAGTTCATAAGCTGCTGAGCGGGTGAAGGAGATGACCGCGGCCTTGGCCGCGCTGTAGGTGAACGACAGCTCGGCCGCAGATTCGCCGTAGATCGACGAGGTGCTGATGATGACGCCGGGGGTGCCCTGGGCACGGAATTGCCGACCCGCAGCGAGAATGCCGTAGTAGACGCTGTCTTGGTCGATGCGGATCATCGGTAGGTAGTCGACCTCAGGGTCCTGATCGAGCAGCGGCTTGCCACCGGCGATGCCGGCATTGTTGAAGATGACGTCGAGCTTTCCGAAGACCTCGACGGCGCGGGCGACGACGGATTCAACCTCGGCGAACACCGACACGTCGACGCGGGCGGCGGCTACCTGGCCGACGAAGCCCAGCGCCTCGATTTCGGCGACGACAACCTCAGCCTGCTCGAGGTTGATATCGGCGACGAGCACCTTCGCTCCCTCCTGCACGAACTTCTTGACGGTTGCCCGTCCAATTCCGCTGGCGCCACCGGTGATGATGGCAACTTTGCCTTCTAAACGCATGTGCAGACTCCCTAATATTGTGCGGTCGTGTGAAAAAGCAGGGGTGGCTGTGGATGGCCGCCCCTGCTTCCATTCAATTTGTGTTCGTGCTGGTCTTAGAACAGGGTGTGCGAGAGCGCGAGCGCTCCGCCATCCACTGCGAGGATTGTGCCGGTGACGAAACCGGACCCCGGTGCGACGAGAAACAGCATCGGTGCCTGGATCTCGGCCATGACCCCCATCCGACCCAGCGGAATCGTGGCCGCCCACTGGCGTTCACCCTCGGCATCGAGCTTCGCGCCCCCGCCGATTAGGGTGTCTTTGAACGGGCCGGGAGCCAGCGCGTTCACCCGGATACCGCGCGGCGCCAGCTCCAATGCCGCTTGACGAACGAGATTGAGGATCGCGGCCTTGGTGGCAACGTAGGCGTAGGACACCATCGGATCAGTGCGGAGCCCGGCGGTGGATGCTGTCACCAGGATCCGACCGCCATCGGGCAGCACCTTGGCTGCAGCGCGGATCGTCTCGAACGTTCCAGTGAGGTTGGTCGCGACCACGCTGTCCCACTCATCGTCCTGATAACGGGCCAGTGACCCGTCGGGCGTGAGGTAGCTGCGACCTCCGGCGATGCCGGCATTCGCAACCACAACGGTTGGCTGGCCGACCTCAGCGCTGATGCGCTGGAGGACCTCGTCGATGTCGCCACGCACTGCCTGGTCGGCGACGTAGGAGTGCGCCGTCCAACCCGAAGCGATGATGCCGTCGCGAACCTGCGCCAGTCGAGCCTCGTTTCGGCCGATGATGACGACGGTTGCTCCCGCGGCGGCATAGATCTCGGCAGCGGCCTGGCCGATCCCGCTTGACGCTCCGGTGATGACGGCGATGTCGCCGCTCATGGAGAAGAGATCGAAAATTCGGTCTTTGTCTCGGACATTCAAAGTTTCGTTCATCTTTATCCATTGACCTTTCAGTTCGTCCTGCAGCGTGGAACACCATGAGGGCGTCACCCGGAGGTGACGCCCTCACCCAACTCAGATGGTCGGCGTGAAGTCGGCCACGTTGCTGAGGTCGATCAGTTCACCGTCAACCTCGACGAACTTCTCGGTGGGCAGGGTGCCGTCCTCGGCATAGGCGCCCATGAGATCGGTCATGGAATCGACGACGGCCGACCAGTTCTGGAAGACCGATCCGACGAACGGGCCGTCCTTCTCGATCTCCACAGCGGCGATGCCGAGTGCGTCGATGCCGGTGACGAAGATATCGTCGCGACCGGCCTCTTCGATGGCCTGCACCGCTCCGAGCGCGGCGTCGTCCCAGCCGACCCACACGCCGTCAAGGCTGTCGGGGTTTGCCTGCAGGTAGTCGGTGACGAACTTCAGGGCCTCTTCGCGCGAGGTGCCGGGGTTCAGCACCTGCTTCATCTCGCCGCCGGCGATGTTCGCGCCAGCTTCCTCGAGCATGTCCGCGGCCAGGTTGCTGCGGGTCATGATTCCGATGTGCGGGTCGTGGCCGATGACCATGACGTCCTTGCCTTCGAGGCCGCCCATCGCCCCCACTGTCAGTTCGGCGAGTTGCTGCTGCTTGAAGGTGATGTCGACCACGAAGTCATCGTTCTGCACGACGCCGCCGTCGATCGAGAAGATGGGAATGCCCGCCTCGTTCGCCGCGTTCACCAGCGGTGTGATCTGACGGGGGTCGGGGAATCCAGCCAGGACTGCGTCGACACCCTGGTTGATGGCGGCCTGCATGTCCGAGTTGATCTTGTCGTAGTCGAAGGCGCTCGTGTAGAGCGTGACATCCCAACCGAGCGCGGTGCCGCGCTCGACGAACAGGTCAAGCGTCGACTTGCCGCCGGGCGTTGCATAGCCGGCGGTGAACGCTGCGACCTTGAACACGTCGTCACCGCCCGTGCTGTCGTCGCCGGTCGCGCTGGTGCATCCGGTCAGTGCAAGGGTCGTAGCGATGACGAGACCCGCGATTTTGAAACTTTTTGTGCGCATTCAGACACTCCTTTGTTCGTGATTGCTGTGTTTCCGAGCCAGAGGGATCCAGCCCAGCTGGGTGCGACCGCGGTTTGACTAGCGGTCGCGAGCTTTGAAGGCCGACAGGGTGACGGCTGCGATGATGATGAGACCGGTGAACACCTGCTGGTAGTAAGTGTTGACACCGAGGATATTGAGGCCGTTGTTCATGACGCCGATGATTGCGACGCCGACGAGGGTTCCACCCAGATTCGCCTGGCCGGATTTGAGGATTGTCATGCCCAGGAAGACGGCAGCAACGGCGAGCAGCATGTAGTTGTTCGCGCTCGCGGCGCTCGCACTGGCCAGACGGCTGACCAGGATGATGCCGCCGATAGCTGACGCAAATCCAGCGACCGTGAAGGCGAGGAACTTGGACCGTTGCACGTTCACGCCGGACAGCCGCGCGACCTCGGCATTACCGCCAACGGCGTACCAGCGACGACCGATTGTGGTGAACTTCAGAACCAGCCAGATGACCACGGCGACCGCAATGGCGAAGAAGATCGGCATCGGGATGCCGAGCGGTCGGCTCTGGCCGAGGATGAAGAACGCCTCAGGCATGCCGTACAGCGTCGTGCCGTCGGTGGCGATGAAGGCCAGGCCGCCGACGGTCGTCATAGTCGCGAGGGTGGCGACGAAGGCGGACAGTTTCATGTAAGCGACCAGGAAACCGTTGACCATTCCGACCAGGGTGCCGACCGCCAGCGCCGCGAGGATCGCCAGGGGGATGGGCGTGCCAGCGATCATGAGCGCCGCAGCCGTGGCTCCCGACAGGGTGGCCGTCGTGCCGACGGATAGGTCGAAGTCGCCGACGACCATGACCACGGTCTGCGCGGCCGCGATGATCGTCAGGATCGCGATCTGTTCAAGGATGTTGCGCACGTTCCCGAACCCCAGGAATACGTCGGGGCGCATGATCGTGAAGAACGTGATCAGCACGACGAGAGCGATCCCCGTGCCTCCCTGCAACAGGAACTGGCCGATCGGGGTGCGCTCGTGCGGCGTCGACGTTGTCGTCGCGATCGAGTCTGTCTTGGTCATGTCAATCGACCCTTCCGTAGGAATATGAGAGCAGGAGTTCTTCGTCAGCGACATCGGCCCGGACTTCTCCGGCGATGCGACCTTCGTGCATGATGAGGATGCGGTCGGACATGCCGATCAGTTCGGGCAATTCGGAGCTGACGGCGATGATGGTCGTACCGCCCGCGACGAGCTCGCGCATGAGGCGGTAGATCTCCGCCTTCGTCCCGACGTCGATTCCGCGCGTCGGTTCGTCCATCAGCAGCACCTTCGGGCTGCGTGCGAGCATTTTGGCCAGCACGACCTTCTGCTGGTTGCCGCCGGAAAGCTGCCCGACAGCCTGCCGTGGTCCGCGGGCCTTGATCTGAAGATTCGCGAGACCGCGGCGGGCGAGGTCGACGATGCTGCGATTGGACATCCAGCCGGACGAACTCACGGCCTGAAAGTTGGCGATGGCAATGTTGTCTTGGATCGAGGCGCTGAGGATGACGCCCTGGCTGCGACGCTCTTCGGGAACGAGCGCGACCCCGTGATCGAGAGCATGACCGACTCCTTTGCCGTGCCGGAGCGTTGTGCCAGCGACGGTGATCGATCCTGACGTGTGTTTCTGCGCGCCGGCGATCAGGCGGAGGAGTTCGCTGCGTCCGGATCCGGCCAGACCGCCGATCCCTACGACCTCTCCGGCATGCGCCTGGAACGACACATCCTTGACGCGGCGTCCGTTGAGAGCGTCGACACTGATGAGGACGTCGTCCGTTCTGGTGTTGCGTTCGGGATACAACTCGCCTCCGGGGCGTCCGACCATCGTCGAGATGACTTCCTCCACCGTGGTGGCCACGACGTCTTTCGTCATGATCGTTTCACCGTTGCGCATGACCGTGAGGCGGTCGCACAGCTCGAAGACTTCCTCGAGCCGGTGTGACACATAGATGATCGCAACGCCGTCATCACGCAGGGATCGCAGCACTCGGAAGAGGTCATTGATCTCGTGATCGGTCAAAGCCGCGGTCGGTTCGTCGAGAATGAGGATGCGGGCATCCGTTGCGAGTGCGCGCGCCACGGCAACCATCGTCTGCTGCACCGGCGAGAGGCTCCCGGCCAGCTTGCTGAGGGGAACCCGCAGGTTCAGCCGGTTGAGCTGCTCTTGCGCTCGCTGGCGGAGTAGCCGACGGTCGACCAACATGCCCCGCCTGGGGGTTTGCTCGCCGAGCAGGATGTTTTCGGCCACGCTGATGGTGGGAATGATCGAGAGCTCTTGGTAAAGCGCAACGACGCCGGCCCGGTTCGCGTCCCGCACGTTCGAGAAGTCCATCTCGTCGCCGTCGCGCAGGATCGTGCCAGAGTCCGGGGTATACAGGCCGGTCAAAATTTTTACGAACGTCGACTTGCCGGCACCGTTCTCACCGAGCAGCGCGTGGATCTCACCGGCTCGGACGGCGAGGTGCGCACCGTTGAGGGCGTGCACACCGTCGAAGCGTTTGACGATGCCGTGCGCTTCGAGGGCCATCTCGCGTTCGAGGGTGATGCTCGCGGTCATGCGACACCGTCGATGTCTGGCAGGTCGTTGCAGCGGATGACCACCTTGGGATAGCGGCCGCTCACGTGCATGGCGAAGGCCTCTTCCGCATTCTCGAGATCGAAGATCAACTCGGTCAGCTCGGTGAGGTCGAGGTGGGGCAGGATCTGCAGGGCTCGCGGGAACGCGTAGGGAGAGACGAACACCCCGGTGAGCGTCAACTCCTTGAGATACAGGTAGTCGGAGAGGTTCAAGGGCATCTCGAAGTCCTGCGGATACATGGCGCCGTAGATGACCGTGGCGCCGTGGCCGGCGATATCCAGCAGCCCGCCGACCGCGCGAGACGATCCTGAGGCGTCGATGACGACGTCGAAGCCGCTCCCGGCGGTGATCTCGTCGGCGCGGGTGGCCTGGTCTTCGGTGATGGGGTCGATCACAAAATCGGCGCCATGACGGAGAGCCATGTCACGTCGCGCGGCGATGGGCTCAATGAGCGTCAGCGATGTCGCGCCATTCATCTTCATGACCTGCAGCACCAGTTGCCCGATCGGGCCGCCGCCGCAAATGGCGACGCGATCACCGACCCTGATCCTGGTCTTGTCGGCGATTCGCACCGCAACCGACGTCGGTTCGAGCAGGCATCCCTTCAGCAGACTCACGTCGGCCGGGAGGGGATAAACCTGGGATTCGTGCCAGGTGACCGTCTCGGCCATGCCCGGCCGGTTGTAGTCCTGGACATGTTCGCAGAACTGCTGCCGGCCGGAACGGCACGGTGTGCAGGTGCCGCAGAAGCGAAGAAAATTACCGGCGACCCGATCGCCGATGCGCAGTCCATTGCGCGTTGCATTCTCGCCCAGTGCCTCCACAATGCCGGAGAGTTCATGACCGAGCCCGATCGGAACGTCGGTGCCGAAGAAGCCCTCGGCGAGGTGGGGGTCCGATCCGCAGATCGCCGAGTAGGCGACGCGGATGCGCACATCCTCGGCTCCCAGCGGCTGCTCGGGAAAGTCGACCACACCGATACGGCCTCTGGTCTCTTCATCGGCATCCCGCAGGCTTCCGATCTTGGTGACGGCGACAGTTCTCATGAAGTTTCTCCGTTGATTCTCATGACAGGTTTTGCGTTGTCGGTCGGTTATGGCTGAGCGGCGATCACACGCTGCGTGGCCGCGATGGTCGCGCTCAGGCCGTAACCGTGCTTATCGCGCAGTTCTTCGTCATCGCCAAAGCCGGCATAGACCTGGGGGATACCGAGTCGTTCGAAGGCCGTCAGGTGCACGTTACGGTCGGCGACTACGTCGGCGATGCGCGAGGCGAGGCCGCCGTAGGCCAGGTGGTCTTCAACCACCACAAAGCGACCGTTGGTCTCGGCGGCGCAGCGGATGATGAGTTCCTCATCGATCGGTTTAAGCGTGAACATGTCCACGACCCGAACCGAGTGGCCAGCCACGGCGAGCTCTTCGGCTGCCTGCAGCGCCTGCGCCACGACGGTGCCGTGGGTGAAGATCGTCGCGTCCGTACCTTCGCGCGCCACGATGCCCTTGCCGATTCGAATCTCGTGCTGGCCGGGCTCGTAGAGCACCTTGTCGTTCTTGCCGACGGCTAGCCGGATGTAGATCGGCCCGGCCATCGTCATGGATTGGCGAAGGATTTCGCCCACCATCAGTGGGTCGCCGATGGAGGTGACCGTCATGTTGGTCAGGGCACACATCAGGGCGAGGTCTTCGACCGCGTAGTGGGTGGAACCGCCATTGCCCACCAGCCCGCCGTGCGTGCCGATGATTTTGACCGGAAGGTTGGGGTAGCACACGTCGCTGCGCACCTGTTCGAGGGCGCGCATGCTCAGGAACGGCAGCATCCCCGAGACGACCGGGATGTTTCCGTCGTAGGCCAGGCCGGAGGCAATGCCGACGCAGACCTGCTCGGCGAGTCCCACGTCGAGAAAACGTTCAGGGAACTTGTTGCGAAACTCCACCAGGGTGGCGCCGATGTCCGGGGTCAACACCCACAGGTTGTCGTACTCATCGCCGAGCTCGGCGAGTGTCGATCCAATGACGGAACGAGCGGACAGTATTTCTCCGAATGTAAATGTCTCGGCCATTAGACGAGCTCCTTCGTTCGCGTGGCTTTAAGCGCGGTCATCGCACGCTCCAGGTCGGCCGCACCCAGGGAACCGGCGTGCCAGGCGAGGTTCTTCTCCATGAAATCGACACCCTTACCCTTGATCGTTTCGCAGATGACAACCGTGGGCCGGTCGCTGTCCGTCGGCGGAAGCGCATCGATCGCCGCAACGAGCTGACCCATGTCGTGGCCGTCGACCAGAACGACGTTCCAGCCGAATGCCGCCCACTTGTCCGGGTAGGGCTCGAACGCCACACGCTCTTCGGCGAAGCTCGTCATGAGCTGGCGGTTGCGGTCGACAAAGGCCACCAAGTTGCCCAGTTTGTTGCTTCGGGCAGCCATGGCAGCCTCCCACACGGAACCCTCACCGGTCTCGCCATCGCCCAGGACACAGACGACCCGGTGCGACTCGCCCCGGCCGAGCGCGCTCAGCGCCATGCCGACGGCAATGGGCAGGCCGTGGCCGAGTGAACCGGTCGAGCACTCGACGCCCGGCAACTGCACCTTGCACGGGTGCATACCGTACGCACTGTCCAATTGCCCGTACGTGTCCACGATCCCCTCGTAGGAGAAGAACCCGCGCATCGACATGGCAATGTACATGCACACGGCGGCGTGCCCCTTGCTGAGAACAAAACGATCGCGCTTCGGGTTGGCGATGTCGGTTGGATCAACATTGAGTCCGTAGTGGAACAATGCCGTCAGGATATCGGCCACGGAGAGATCGCCGCCGATGTGAACGGCACCCTCGTAGGTGCCACACAAATTCAGCAGCTTCGATCGAAGCTCGAATGCGAGGTCTTCCAATTCCTCGACGGTGTGCACGGGTTGGCCCGCTTGAAGGGACTCTTCGCCCATAACATGCCTCCTCATTGATGACACGTCGACTGGCCCCCGCAGATGGCGACGTCGTCGGCTCTAATTTTCGGTCGAACACGCCCGTCTCGGGCGCCGACCTGAGAAATGTAACACGATCTGGTTTACAAGTAAACAGGATCTGGTTTACAAGTAAACAAGTTTTTTACATGCTCACTTTCCCGGTGGCCGTCGTGGAGTCGGGGGCTGTGGGGCCCCGGCGGGCGGAGTCCTCCGGAGGCTCTGCCCGAGATCCGGGTGGGCGGTGACCCGTCGGTGACAGAATCTGGTTTACAAGTAAACAGGATTGATCTAGGCTGACGGGCACATGCAGACGACTGAGTCCGCAGCGAGTCACAAGACACAGAGAGGTGCTTGGGTATATGACTAAGACAGTGGAGACCGTTCAAACTGGTCTATTCATTGGTGGCGTTCAACGCGACACGGAGGACGTCCTGGAGGTCGCCGATCCGGCGAAGCCGGGTGAAGTGGTGGGGTATGCCGCGTCTGCCTCCAAAGCGGATGTTGCCGATGCGGTAGCAGCAGCCAAGGCCGCATTCCCTGCCTGGTCGGCATTGTCGGCGGCGGAACGCGCCGCCATCATGGCAGACGCGATCGCTGGCATCGCCGATGACCGTGACAATGACGCCGAAATTCTCTCCCGGGAGAACGGAAAAGTGCGGTTTGAAGGATGGGTTGACGCACTGGTGTTCGACATTCGGTGGCAACTCGCGCTCATGCTGGCCGATGAGATCGACACCGGTAAGACGCTCCCGGTGGTTCCCGGAATTCCGGTGTCCACAGAGGTGAGCTACCAGGCACTCGGTGTGGTCACGGTGATCGTGCCGTTCAACTGGCCGATTGCGATCCTCGGGGCAGCCCTGCCGCAGGCACTGCTCGCCGGAAATACGACAATCGTCAAGCCGCCGCCCTCGGCCCCGCTGGCGACGACCCGCCTGGTGCAGCGCCTCGCCGAGAAGCTCCCCGCCGGTGTGCTGAACATCGTCACTGGTTCCGACCAGAACATGGCCGGCCTGATCGAGAGCCCCGACATTGCCAAGGTGTGTTTCACCGGCAGCGTCAATGGCGGCAAGCGCATCATGGAGATGGCCGCCAAGTCGCTCACCCGGGTGACGCTCGAACTCGGTGGAAACGATGCCGCGATTTTCCTCGAGGACGCCATTATCGATGACACCCACCTCGACCGCCTCTATGCGGCGATCTTCGACAGCACCGGGCAGATCTGCATGAACGCCAAGCGCGTCTACGTGCACGCTTCCCGCCTCGACGAACTCGTCAACGGGCTGACAGCACGTCTCGACAAGGTGCAGCTGGGCTACGGTCTGGATGCTGACACGAACATGGGACCGCTGCACTCTCCCGTGCAGAAGGCGTTCGTCGACGAGCTCATCCAGGAGGCCAAGGGCTCGGGCGCCGAGGTTCGCGAGTTCGGGGAACTTCCCACCGGAGACCTCACCGGCGGTAACTTCGTGCGCCCCGCCCTGGTGATCAACCCCGATCCGTCCTTGCGGGTTGTTACCGAGGAGCAGTTCGGCCCGGTCATTCCCGTTATCTCGTTCACGAACGAGACGGATGCCGTCGCGGCCGCCAACGACACCTGGGCTGGGCTCGGCGGTTCGGTGTGGACGGCAAGCGCCGACTCGGCTCACCGCGTCGGCTCGCAACTGGCCTGCGGCTACGTCTGGGTCAACGACCACGGAGCCACGCGCCTCGACCTCCGCGCACCGTTCGGTGGCATGAAGCAGTCCGGCTTCGGACGCGAGCAGGGCATCGAGGGAATCCGAGCCTTTCAAGACACCCGTGCCATCGCCACGATAGACGACGCAGCGCTCGCCGCTCAGGCGCACTAGTGTGCGGTCATGGCCGGCAGCCTCGGCTCCTCGGACCGAGAATGCCGGCCATGACATTCCACCCGGCGATCGCGTGACCGGCCTGGAAATTGCATCCCACCCCTTCGAGAACAAGGTGAATATGGCCAGCGGCCCGCACTTCCCGGCCACGGAGCTCGCCCCGGCCTCGGAGATCATTACCGAACCCCTCGACGACGTGATCGACACCGAAAGCTTCACGCCTCGCCTCCTGGCGTTGATCTCCACCGCGCTCGTGCGGCGGGAATCACGGCTGCTGCTTCGCGACTTCTCCCTGGGAACCAACGACTGGCGGGTTCTCTCGGCGCTCGCCGGGCATCCTGCCGCGACCGCGACCGAGATCTCGGATTTTCTGGCCGTGAACAAGGCGGTTATCTCCAAGAGCGTCAATCTACTCATCGCCCGGGACTTGATCGTGCCGACGGATGGCCCGCGCGGGTCGCATCCGCTCTACCTGACGCGCGCGGGTGCCCGCATGCACGACGCGATGAAACCGATCTCGCTCGGGGGACAAGACATTCTGCTGGCCGGGCTGACGGCCGACGAGGTCGCGCAGCTGAACGCCATGCTCGGTCGCATCCTTCTGGCGATGCCGATGCTGGACAGCGACGTGGGTGCGCCCCAGGTCGAGACGCAATCCTATTAATAAGCGGCCCGAAGTAGCGGGCAGGCGCGCAGCTTTCCGCCACATGAAAACGGGTGGCAACCCGGGAGGTTCCCGGTGATTAACTCAGCACGATGATGCGGCCGTGATAATTCGACTCGGCTCGGTCACAGACCTCGGGATCGCCCACCGCGCGCCCGCATCCCGCGCACGTTAGGAGAGTTGAATGTCTGAAACGATTATTGGCCGCGCCACGGTCGACACCGCGTTGGCCGGTTTCCGCGACATGCTCGCGACCGACGGCTACCTGCTCTCCTGGGAGGAGACGAAGCCGCAACTGGTGGTCGTGCGGATTGCCGCCGGCGAAGACGCCTGTGCGGACTGCCTCGTGCCGCAGCCCGTCATGGAGGCGATCATGACCCAGGCGCTCGCGGGCACAGACTACACGCTCGACCACGTTGTCCTTCCGGGAGCTCACTAGGGTGATCGGTGTTAGGGAGCAGGGCGATGCGACCCGAGGCTAGCTACGGGCACGCATTTAGCCCTTTGCGAGCCGTGCCCGGGATAATGGGTGTCGTGATACCGAGCGACACAGAGGATGAGAATGATCGCGGCGCGCCCCGATCGGTGATCGACCGCGCGTTGACCATCCTCGGAACCTTCAATGGCGGCCGAGGACGACAATCTCTCTCCGATATCAGCCGTCGCACCGGACTTCCGATTGCGACCTGCTTTCGCATCGTGCAGCGGCTGACCGAGTGGGGTGCCCTGGAGCGCGATGGCGAGAGCAAATATCGCATCGGTCTCCGCCTGTGGGAGGTAGCGTCGCTCGCGCCGCGTTCCGTTGGTTTGCAGCGCCTGGCGCGGCCGTACATGCAGGATCTCTATGAGACGACTGGATATTCCTCGCACCTGGCGATCAGGGAGGGGCTCGAGCTCGTATCGATCGAGCGGTTTCAAAGCCCGCGGCGAACGGACAAACGGCCACTGGTGGGCGGACGCTATCCTTTGCACGTCACGGCGATTGGGCAGGTGCTGCTGGCCAATGCGCCGCCCGAAGTTCAGGACGAAGTGCTGTCGGGGGAGCTCGAAGCGGTCACCCCGCGCACCTACGCCGATGGTGACCAGCTTCGGGGTGTGCTCGCGGACATCCGCTTAAACGGCTATGCCGTGAGCGACAGGCAGGCGGATGATGTGCACACCGGGGTGGCCGCTCCCGTGCGCGCTGCAGACGGCCGCGTCATCGCGGCGGTGTCGCTGGCCTTGACGCAAGCCGACATCGACGGCAAGAACATGATTCACCTGGTGCGGTTGACCGCGACCTCCATCTCGCGGGCCCTGGCAACGGCGCACTTCGACGAGGGCAGCGACTGAGCACGATTTGCCGATCCGCATCGAGGTCGGCGTCCTCCCTCAGCCGACGACGGGGACAGACTGGGTATCGCCCGTGTAGGTCTTCGCCTTCTGGATTTGCGCATAGACGTGGTGACGCAATTCGACGAAACGCGGATCCGACCGCGTCTCCAGCTGGTCGCGCTGCGCTGGCAGGTCGATCGCGAGATCTTCGAGGATGACGGTCGGCGACGACGACAGGACGATGACGCGCTCGCCGAGATACACCGATTCGTCGATGTCGTGGGTCACGAACAGCACGGTGAGGCCGAGCCTGGCCCAGACCGAGCGCACGAGGTCTTCAAGGTCGGCCCGCGTCTGCGCGTCGACCGCCGCGAAGGGCTCGTCCATGAGCAGCACCTCGGGCTGGTAGGCGATGGCGCGCGCGATCGCCACGCGTTGCTGCATTCCGCCGGAGAGCTCCCAGGGGTACGACTTCGGCACGTGCGCGAGGCCGACGGCGTCGAGGGCCTCGGCGACGCGCGACTGCCGCTCGGCCTTCCCCACACCCGCGACCTTCAGGGGCAGTTCGACGTTCTCCGCGACCCGAAGCCACGGGTAGAGCGAACGTCCATACTCCTGAAAGACGAGCGCCATGTTGCGGGGTGGCCCATCGACGACCGTGCCGTCGAGCAGGACCTGACCCGTGGTGGCAGCCATGAGACCCGAGATGACCTTGAGCAGCGTCGTCTTGCCCGACCCGGACGGGCCGACGAGGCAGACGAACTCGCCCTTGTGCAGGTCGAAGGTCAGGTCGCGCACGGCTTCGACGCCGCCCCCCGCCGACGGGTAGATCTTCTGGATCCCCTGGACGGACAGCAGGACGGGGGCCTCGGCCCCCTTGTGGTCAGCGCTCACTGGATTCCACCTCTCGTTGTCCGAAATACCATCCCAGCACCCGGCGCTCGGTCACCCGAAAGACGACGGAGAGCGCGATGCCGATCAGGCCGATGATGAAGATGCCGGCCCACATGGGGCCGGTCTGGAAAGTCTGCTTGAACAGCATGATCTGGTAGCCGAGCCCGTCGATCGCCGCGTACATCTCCGACACGACCATGAGGATGATGGCGATCGGCAAGGCGAGCCGGATACCTGTCATGATGCGCGGCATCGACGCCGGCAGCACGAAGTATCGGAACCGTGACCAGCCCGCAATGCCATAGGTGCGTGTCGTATCAGCGAGCACCTGGTCGACGGCGCGGGTCCCGTCGATCGTGTTCAGCAGGATGGGCCAGAGGCATCCGAGGAAGATCAGGAAGATCTTTGAGCGGTCGTCGATTCCGATCACCAACAGCAGCACCGGTAGCAGGACGGGCGGCGGCACCGCGCGGACAAACTCGAACAGCGGGCCAGTGAGCTTGCGCACGACACGGCTCGAGCCGATCAGGACGCCGAGCAGCACTCCTCCGATGATCGCGCCCCCAAACCCGATGGCGAGCCGGTAGAGCGACGGGACGACCTGCTCGATCACGAGCGGGCCGGCCCACACCGTGACCAGGTCGGTGACGATATTGACCGGCTTGGGGACGAACGGGTTCGTGTCGTCGACCGTGCCGACCCACCAGACGAGCACGATGATGATCGGCAGCGCGAGCGCCATGCAGACGCGGGTCAGAAACTTGCGGGCGGTCACGGGACGACCTCCCCGCGCACGGAGGGATGCCACGCGAGCACGGAGTTCTCCAGGCGGCGCAAAGCGAGGTTGATGATGAGCCCGAGGACACCGGCGAGCAGGGCGAGCGCGTAGACAACCGCGGAGTTTCCGGCCGACTGATACTGCGCGATCATCTGACCGATTCCCGGCGCTTGCACAACGATCTCAATCGTAACGGCGACGACGAGGGCAATAGTGCCCGAGAGGCGCACTCCCGTCATGAGGTACGGCAGCAGAGTCGGCCAGACGACATATCGTGCGCGCGCCAGCGGCCCGAACCCGTAGCTCCTGGCCGTCGACTCCGCGACCGGATCGACGTCGGCGACGCCGTAGATCACGTGGATGAGGATGACCCAGAAGCACGCCCAGACGACGATGGCGATCGTCGCGGTGGGTCGAACACCGAAGACGACGATGGCAATCGGGATAAGACCGACCGATGGAATCGGGCGCAGGAACTCAATCGTCGAGTGGGTGAACTCACGCACCCGGTGGTTGGAGCCGATGACGAGGCCGACGACAATGCCGAGTACCAGAGAGATCGCGAGACCAACGCTCCATCCGAGCATCGTGTTGCCGAGAGCCGTCCAGAACTGGGCGCGGTACAGGTCGCCGGCGACGACCTGTACGACCGTTACCGCGACTTCGCTGAACGGGGGCAGATAGAGCGGATTGACGACCTCGAGCCGGGAGGCGAGCTCCCAGATGACGATAAACGCCAGGGTCCCGACTAGTCCGAGCACGGGCGTCGAGACCGGGGTCTGGCTGAACGGAACGCGGGTCGTGCGTTCCGCGGGCGCCGCACGTGTCGGCATGGGTATCCTCCGTGAGTTGTCGTGGAAGGGGAGTTTGGTGCGAGTCCGCGGACTTGCAGGTTTCCGGGGCCGCGGACTCGCCTGTCAGCGGATCAGGGCACCCAGACGAGTGATTCCAGGTCGACGTCGTTCTTGACGTACCCGAGTTCAAACGACCAGTCGGCGATGGCCTGCAGGTTCTCGATCGTCAGCGGCAGCTTGCCGTACGACCCGAGACGGATGCGGGCAGCAAGTTTGGCATCGATCTTGGTGAATTCGGCGATGTTCTCGCGCAGCTCCTCGTCGTTGCCGAGCGCGTACTGGTTCGCGGCGTCGATCGTCTCAGCGACGTTCGCGTAGTAGTCCGGTCGCTCCTCGACCTGTGCGCGCAGCGCGTACCAGACTCCCGCCACGACGGCGCTGTCGGAGAGAGCCGTGAACGGGTTCGCGAGTGTACGGAATCCGTTCTCCTCTCGGCCGAGGGTGCCGAAGGGCTCACCCGCGACAAAAGCGTCGATCGCCCCGCTCGCGAGGGCGGCCGGCTGGTCGGGGACGCCCATCTGCACGTACTTGACCAGGCTCGGGTCTCCGCCATCCTCGGTGATGGCGATGTCAGCGAGGAGCTGCGTGTAGCCGCCGGGGGCGTTGACTGCGACGGTCTTGCCTTCGAGGTCCTGTGCGGACTTCAGCGGGCTGTCGGCCGTGACGAGGAGGTCGTTGATGCCGTTTTCAGGGTCATCCGAGGTTGCGCTCGCTGCGGCAATGATGACGAGATCGACGCCATTCTCAATGGCCTGGAACACGCCGGTCGAGCCGCCGTAGCCGATCTGCACCTGACCCGATTGCATGGCTTGGATAATCTCGGTCGACGAGCCAGCTGGCTGCAGGGTGAGGTCGAAGCCAGCCTCGTCGAAGACCCCATTCTGCTGCGCCATATAGACGGGGCCGATGTCGGTGACGGGGATGACCCCGGCGACGAGCGGCTGGATCTCCGCTGGAGCGTCGCTGGTGTCAGTGCCGGTTCTGGCGTCGGTCTGAGCGCTGCACGCGGCGAGACCGAGAACTGCGAGAATGCTGATCCCCAGAGTGAGGGGTGCGCGGGTGCGTAGCGACTTCATTACTGCCTCCATTGCCAGTCGGGATACTCCGCGCCACTGCGCGGAGACCGGTCCCGGGGTGAGTGCACTCCGCCCGGTGCGGTCGTGCACGTCGACTTCGACCTGCACGATGCTAGTGATGTTGCCACATGCACCGGGGTTATTTCAACACATTGCGTACTTTTGTACGCAGAGTGGTGCGCAAGGGGGCGTTAATGGCTATCGTGGTAGTGAAGCCGCACGTCGGTTGAACGTGCGGCCGGCCCCGTTTCAAAGGAGAAACAATGCCCATTCGCACGCGTGCGGCAATCGTCCGGGAGCAGCCTGGTCCATTCGAGGTCGTCGACGTCCTGCTCGATGACCCCCGCCAGGGTGAGATCCGAGTGAAGATGGTGATGAGTGGCCTGTGCCACTCCGACTACCACCTCGTGACCGGCGACAGCACGGCGGGCCACCTTCCCATGGTCGGCGGCCATGAAGGCACCGGCATCGTCGAATCCGTCGGGCCCAACACGCCGGACTGGGCTGTGGGCGACAAGGTCGTGTTTTCGTTCATAGCCAGCTGTGGCAAGTGCCGTTGGTGCAATGAGGGAATGACGAACCTCTGCCAGCTCGGCGCCTTCCTGATGCTCGGAAGCCGCTTCACCGATACCGACAGCTTCCGGTTCTCGCTCGAAGATGGCACTCCGGTTGGCCAGATGTGCGGTCTGGGCACCTTCGCCGAGCACACCGTCGTCGATGTCAACTCGGCGGTCAAGCTGCCCGCCGACGCTGATCTCGACAAGGTCTGGTTGCTCGGCTGCAGTGTCGGCACCGGATGGGGTTCGGCGGTCTACGCAGCGGACGTGAGCCCGGGTGACGTCGTCATTGTCATGGGAGTCGGCGGCGTGGGCATCCACGCGGTCCAGGGCGCTTCACACGCGGGGGCAATGGCTGTCATCGCCGTTGACCCCGTCGAGCTCAAGCGCCAGAAGGCCCTCGAAGTCGGTGCCACGCACGCATTCGACAACATTGCCGACGCCGCTGAATTCGCCCGCACCATCACCGACTGGCAGGGTGCCGACAGCGCGATCATCACCGTCGGCACCTTGCGGGGTCAGGACATCGCAGACGCGTTCTATGCCATCCGCAAGGCCGGCACCGTCGTGGTGACGTCCATCGCCCCGAGCAGCGAGGTCAGCATCCCAATCGCGCCGCTCGATATCACGCGCTTTCAGAAACGCATCCAGGGTGCGATCTACGGGGCGAGCAACCCGCGAGCGGACATCCCCCGTCAATATGCCATGTACCTCGCCGGGCAGTTGAAGCTCGATGAGCTGATCTCGGCTACCTACTCTCTTGACGACATCGAGCAGGGGTACATCGACCTGCTGGAAGGACGCAACATGCGCGGCGGCATTGCCCACCCCGCGTCAGATTCCCCCCACACTGCAGAAGGCCGTTCATGACGACCGCAACCGAGGCCAGGGCCACCCGCTCGGTGTCGCGCGAAAGCATCTTCGCGGGAGGCGAGTGGGTTGCCCCCGCCGGCCCCGCCGAGATCGTCGTCGAGAGCCCCGTCGACCTCAGCGAGGTCGGTCGGGCGCCCGACGCGATCGCCGCCGACGTCGACCGCGCCGTGCGCGCCGCGCGCGAGGCGTTCGACCACGGCCCGTGGCCCCGCCTGACGCCCGCCGAGCGGGCCGACTGGCTCGACCAGCTGGCCGACGAGATGGAACGACGCGGCCTCGATACGGCCAACCTCATCACCGCCGAGATCGGCCAGCCTATCTCGGTCTCCAGGCCCTGGGCGAGCGTGCGGCCGATCACGCACCTGCGGTACTACGCGAAGGTAGCTCGGCGACCGGACTTCGAAGAGGAGGAACGGCCCAACATCCACGGCACCGGCAACTCGATCGTGCGGCGCGAGCCACTCGGGGTCGCGGCCCTCATCGTGCCGTGGAACCACCCGCACGCTTCGCTGACTCTCAAGCTCGCGCCTGCTCTCGCGGCGGGCTGTACCGTCGTCATCAAGCCCGCCGCCGAGACAGCGCTCGACGCCTTCACCTTCGCCGACGCGAGCCTCGCCATCGGCATGCCGCCGGGCGTCATCAATATTGTCTCCGGTGGCCGCGAGACGGGGCAGGCACTTGTGGCGCATCCCGGCATCGACAAGATCAGCTTCACCGGATCGGCCGAGGCGGGGCGTCAGATCGCGTCGATCGGCGGCCAGCGACTCATCCCGGTGACTCTCGAACTTGGCGGCAAGTCGGCGGCGATCGTGCTCGAGTCGGCTAATCTGGACGCCGCGTTCGCGAGCCTGCGGAACGCCATATTCGATAACAGCGGCCAGATCTGCGCCATGATGTCGCGCGTATTGGCGCCGACGAGCTTGTACGACGAGGTGCGCGACCGACTCGTCGCCCTCGCTGGCGATCTCAAGGTCGGCGACCCGCGGGACGAGATCACCGAGCTTGGGCCGCTCGTCTCGCAGCGCATCCATCAGCGCGTTTCGGGCATGGTCGACCGTGCGCGAGCGGCGGGCGCCACGATCGTCACCGGTGGGCAGCCGCTGCCGCGCACCGGGTACTTCTACGCGCCGACGGTCATCACCGACGCCGCCGAAGACAGCGAAATCGTGCAGGAAGAGGTTTTCGGCCCGGTCGTCACGCTCCTCCCGTACGACAGCGTCGACGACGCCGTGCGCATCGCGAACGACTCGCGCTACGGCTTGGCCGGCGCTGTCTATGGCGCGGAGGACGAGATCCTCGGAGTTGCCCGCCGCGTACGCACCGGCTCGATCGGTCTGAACGGCTACCGTCCCGACTTCAATACTCCGTATGGCGGCTACAAGGATTCGGGCTTGGGCCGCGAGTTCGGCGCCGAGGCGGTCCGCAACTACCAAGAGGTCAAATCCATCTGGCGGTAGCAGCCAGGCGAGGCGCCGTAAGTCGCCTCGTATGGCTCGGCGGTGCGCTCAGGATCAGCCGGCCGTCGCCGCCGGGCCGCGAACGGCGGCCCCGATCAGAAAGAAGCCCGAATGTCAGACTCCTCCGTCATGCCTGCTGAGCAGGCGCATGTGTTCACCACGATCGATGAGGTCGGCGATATCGTCGGCCGCGAATTCGGCCCCTCGACCTTTCGCGCCATACCGCAGGAGGACATCGACCTGTACGCGCAGCTCTCCGGCGACGACAACCCCATTCACGTCGACGCCGAAGCCGCTGCGAAGTCGCAGTACGGCGGGCGCATCGCCCACGGCATGTTGACGCTCAGCATGGTGGTCCCGCACCTGCGCGAGATCTACAAGGTCTCGGGCACCACGACGGGAATCGTCTACGGGTTCAACAAGATCCGCTTCCCCAACGCCGTGCCCTCTGGCGCGAACATCCGGGTGCGCGGGACGGTCGTGCAGATCGACGAGGTCCCGGGTGGCTGGCAGGTGACTCTGGCCCTGATCTTCGAGGTCGAGGGCGAAACGAAGCCCGCGGTCGCGGCCGAGCTCGTCCTGAGGCACTACCGGTGAGCGCCGTGAGCCCAGTCGACGACATCCGTCTCGACGGCCGTGTCGCGATCGTCACGGGCGCGGGCCGGAGCCTCGGGCGATCCTATGCGATCGCACTCGCGGACGCGGGCGCAGCGGTCGTCGTCAACGACGTTGATGCAGCGTCGGCGGCCGATGCCGTCGCCGAGATCGAGGCCCGCGGCGGCAGGGCCGTCGTTTCCATCGGCCCCGTCGGTCCGGCCGACACCGCCGAGCAGCTCGTCGATGACGCGGTCACGACCTTCGGGCGACTCGATGTCCTCGTCGCCAATGCCGGCGTACTGCGCGACCGCGTGCTGTGGAAGATGTCCGACGATGACTTCGACGCCGTCGTCGCAACCCACCTGCGCGGCACGTTCACCACGGGTCGAGCCGCCGCCATCCGGATGCGCGAGCAGGGCGAGGGCGGCCGCCTGATCGTGATCGGCTCCCCGGCTGGCCAGTTCGGCTCGTTCGGTCAGACCAATTACGCGGCAGTCAAGGCGGGCCTCGTGGCGATGGCCCGAACCTGGTCGCTCGAGCTCGCTCGCGCCGACATCACGGCGAATGCCGTCATCCCCATCGCCATGTCACCCATGACCGGCACCATTCCCGCATATGCGGAACTCTACGAGCGCTATCTGGCGGGGGAGCCGATCCCGACCGAGATCCGACGCGAGAAGGGCCTCGGCAGCCCCGAAGACGTAGCCCCGCTCATCGTCTGGCTCGCTTCGGATGAATCGCATTCGGTCACCGGCCAGGCGATCGGCATCGGCGGGGACCGGCTGTCGCTGTACTCGCATCCCGAGGTGCTCGACGTCGACTATTCGGACGGAGGGTGGAGTGCCTCCGGGATCAATGCAGCCTGGCAGGCCCGCTTCGCCGCGCAAGCGCAGACATCCGGACCACCCTCCCGCGCAGCAGGGGTGACACAGTGACCCGCATCCACTATTCCGACCTCTGGCAGGGCATCGCAGCTGCGGTACCAGAGCGCACGGCGATCATCACCCGCGACGGCGAGATGACCTGGCGACAGTTCGCCGACGAATCCGGCGCACTCGCCCGTTATCTCACCGAAGAGTGCGGACTGCAGACCGGTGACGCCGCCGCGACATTGCTCTATAACCGGCCCGAGTTTTTGACGTTCATCTGGGCCTGTCTCGCCACCGGTGTCGCGCCGGTCGCACTCAACTACCGCTACACGGCGAGCGAGGTGCGGGCGCTGCTGGTCGACTCCGGCTCGAAAGTGCTCGTCGCCCCCGCATCATTCGGTGCGAAAGCGACGGAGGCGGCGGCTGGGCTCGGGATTTCCATCGTGGTCGTCGCCGACGGTGCCGATCCCCTCGGCACTGACCGGATACCGGGCGCGGTGCGATACGACGACATCATCGCAGCCGGTGGATCGATGCCGGCCTCGGCTCCCACGGGCGCAGACCTGCGCCTGTATACGGGGGGCACGACGGGGGCGCCCAAGGCCGTCGAGTGGGATCTCGACACCCTGCTCGAGGCCAGACGCCAATCCACCTGGGCGGTGACCGGGATCGAGCCGCCCGAGACCCTTGAACGAGCCATCGCGATCGCCGTCGACCCGGCGACCCCGAAGATCGTGACGCTGCCGATGGCTCCGATGCTGCATGGCACGGCGCAGTCGATGACGATGGGCACCCTCGCCCTCGGCGGCACGGCCGTACTGCATGCCCAACCGAGTATGGACATCGACGAGGCCTACCGTCTGATGGGCGCGCACCAGGCGACGCGGCTCATCGTCGCGGGCGACGTTCTCGCTCTCCCCCTCGCCGACTGGGCCGAACTGAATGGTGGGCTCCCGCACGTGCGCTGGATCTTCTCCTCGGGCATGCGGTTCAGCGACGACGTGAAGCGTCGGCTGCATCTGCTCGGCGACCTCGAGATCATCGACCTGCTCGCCTCGAGCGAGGGCGGCCCGTACGCATTCGGCATCACCAAGAGCGTCGAGGACCTGCCTGCCCGGCTCGTGCTCACGCCCGATGCCGTCCTGCTCGACGAGGACTACAACGAGATCTCGTTCGACGACGGGGCGCTCGGCGTCCTCGGCTACCGCGGAGTGCTACCCAAGGGTTACTACGGCGATCCCGAGAAGACGGCACAGGCCTTCCTTCAGATTCGCGGGCACCGCTACGTAGTGCCCGGCGACTGGGCGCGCTCGAATGGCGATGGCACGATCGAACTCCTGGGCCGGCTCTCGGCCGTCGTCAACACGGGCGGCGAGAAGGTCTTCCCCGCCGAGGTCGAGCAGGTGTTGCTCGAGCATCCGAGCGTCGGCGACGCGATCGTGTTCGGGCTGCCGCATCCGCGATTTGGCGAATCGGTGTGTGCGATGGTCGCACCGGTCGAGGATGCCGCGATCGACACCGCAGAGCTGCTGGACTTCGTCGCCGAGCGTCTCGCTGGGTTCAAGAAGCCGCGGCACCTCTTCGTGCGCGCGAGCCTCGATCGCTCGCTCACCGGCAAGGTAGAGCTGGCCCGAGTGAAAGAGGACGCGATGCGAGAAATGCAGGAGGCGGACGCATGAGCCCGATTCCCGACCCGAGCGCGCCGCCCACCGACCTGCTCGGTTACGCCACTGAACTGCTGACGGGTCGCGAGCTGGCAAAGTTGCAGGCGCTTCGCGACCTGCTTGAGGAGCGTGCTCGACCGCATTTGGCGGAATGGTGGGAGGCGGGCGAATCGCCCGCTCACCTGCGCGCCGAACTAGCCGCCCTGGGCCTCGAGGACGACCCCGAGCTGCTGGGCGCCGACGGGCAGTTGAGCCCCTATTACGTGGGGTTCAAGCACTTCGAGTTCCAACGTTTCGACGCCTCGATCGCCACGCTCTACGGCGGCCAGGTCGGCATGTTCCGCACGGTCGTTCGCGAGGGTGGCAGCCGCGAGCAGGTGGCGCGCCTCGATCCGCGCATCCCGTCGTTCGATCTGACCGGATGCTTCGCCCTGACCGAACCCGACCATGGGTCGGACGTCGCGGCGGGGATGGAAACGACGGCGACGCGGGACGGCGAGAACTGGCACATCACCGGGCACAAACGCTGGATTGGCAATGCCGCCCTCTCGGACGTCATTCTCGTCGTCGCGAAGGATGACACCGACGGGGCTGCGAAGGCGTTCCTCGTGCCGCGTGAGGCCCCCGGCGTGACGGTCACCGACATCCGCGGCAAGATCGCGCTGCGCATGGTGCGGAACGGCGACATCACCCTCAACGACGTGCGGGTGCCAGAGTCGGAACGACTGCAGCGCATCAACTCGTTCCGAGATGTCTCGGCGATTCTCGCCCAATTGCGCTATGTCGTCGGCTGGAACGCTGCGGGCATGCAGATCGGCGCCTACGAGGCGGCGCTTCGCTACGCTCTCGGCCGACACCAATTCGGTCGACCAATCGCGGGATTCCAGCTCATCCAGGAGAAGCTCACCCGAATGCTCGGCAACGCGACCGCAACGCTCGCTCTCGCCGTGCGACTCACCGACCTCAAGGTGCGCGGCGAGCTGACCGAGACGGTGGCCGCGCTCACGAAGACGTGGGCGGCGGACCGCGTGCGGGAGACCGTCGCGCTCGGCCGCGAGATCGCCGGAGCCGAGGGCATCCGCGTCGAACATGATCTGGCCCGCTACTTCACCGATGCCGAAGCGGTCTACACCTACGAGGGCACGCACGAGATGAACTCGCTCATCGTCGGTCGTGCGGTCACCGGCCTGTCGGCGTTCACGCGCTAACCGTTGAGGGCGTCGACGCGGGTGGGAAATCGCCGTATCGAGGTGAGCGAAGCGCCAGACCGTGGCGGTCTCGGCCGCCTTCCCCAGGCCTCACATTCCCGGTCCAGGCGGTACTTCAGTTCGTCGGCGTCGCGCGGATGGGGATTTCGATGAGAGTCGGAACGTCTCCGGCGAGGGCCGCGGTCAACGATTCCCGCAAAGACTCGGCCGAGTCCGCGACGCTGGAGCGCACGCCGTAGCCGGTCGCCAGAGCGCAAAAATCGACGCCGCCGAGGTCCATGCCGGGCACGCCCTCGACCCCGAGCTGGGTCGCAAACGCGCGCAGTGCGCCGTAGGTCCCGTTGTTCAGAATGAGGAAGGTCGCGGGAATCCGGTATCGGGCTGCCGTCCAGAGCGCGGGGATCCCATAGTTGGCGCTCCCGTCCCCGATGACGCCGATCACCTTGCGGTTCGCGCTGGCGAGTTGTGCGCCCACGGTGGCGGGCATGCCGAAGCCGAGGCCACCAGCCGCTGGGAAGAAGTAGCTGCCGGGATGCCTCATCTCGATGCGATCCCAAAACGCTTCAGCGGTGGTCGTCGCCTCACGCACATAGATCGCGTCATCCGGCGCCACCGCATTCACCACGTCGAACGCAGCCTCCAGGGTCAGCACTCCATCCACGGGTGCCAGCCCAGGCACGGTGCGCGCGATCGGCATCGCGCGCGCGGCGATGGGGAGACTCGAAACCAGCGCCGCCAGGGCGGAGTGGACGTCGGCGATCACGGCGTCCCCCATCGGGGCACGGGCGGCCTCCCCGGGATCCGAGGTGATCTGGATGAGAGCGGCTCCCGCTGGCAAATATCGGCCCGGCTGAAACTGGTGGTAGCGAAAGACCGGTGCGCCGATGACGAGGATGAGGTCGTGCCCAGCCAGCCGGCTTGACAGGCCGGCGATCGAAGCGGGCAGCACGCCGCGGAAACACGGATGGCGGGTCGGAAACGGACAGCGGGATGCAGACGGCGCCACCCAGACCGGCGTCCGTTGTCTCTCGGCCAGCTCAACAGCGAGCGCTCCGGCGCCAGCCGCGTCGACGTCCGCTCCGAGGATCAGAACGGGGTTCACGGATGCGCCGATCAGCTCGGTGATATCAGCGAGCTGACCCGGCGACAGGGAACCTGCGGTCGTCACGACTCGGGAGGAGAGAAACTCACTGGCCTCCCCGGCATCTTCGGTCCAATCGTCCCAAGGGATGGACACGTACACCGGCCCGCGAGGCGCGGCTGTCGCGGTGTGGATGGACTGGGCGATGGCGCGCGGAACGTCGGAAGCGATCGATGGCTCGAGGCTCAACTTCACGAGCGGCTGGGGCAACTGGGTTGCGTCAACGTTGGAGAGCATGGACTCGAGGCCGATTATCGGCCGAGCCTGCTGCCCAGCCGAGATGACCAGCGGACTGTGCGAGTACCAAGCGTTCGCGATCGCACCCATGGCATTTCCGGTCCCCGCGGCCGAATGGAGGTTCACGAACGCCGGCTCACCGGTGACCAGGCTGTAGCCATCGGCCATCCCGGTCACAACGCCCTCGTGCAGACCGAGAATGTAGCGGAAATCCGCGGGCATCCGGTCCAGGAACGGCAGTTCATTGGAGCCGGGGTTGCCAAAAATGGTCGTCAACCCGTTTTTCCGCAGGATGTCGTAGGTTGCTTCCCGTACTGTGGCCATCGGTCAGCCTCAGCTGGCGATTCTTAGATCGGTGCGCTCAGCCTTTTTCGTCACGGTCACGACGCCTCGGTCGCCGTCGACCGCGACCCAATCGCCGGTCTCGATGAACTCGAGCGGGTCCAGGTCGAACTCGGAGACAGTGGGCACTCGGGTCACAATGGCGCCCAGAACTGCCTTGGAGGTCACGGTGGTGAAAACCATGGCCAGCGGCGCTGTCCCGAGCAGCCTGGTGCTCTGGAAGAAGCCCGACCATCCCGAGGAACCTTTCGCACCCGGGAAGACCAGAATCTTGCCTGTGAAACAGACGCCGACCAGTTCGTGTCTGCTCTCAATAATGGTCCCCGTCATGGGGTCGATGCCACCCCAGCCGGAAATCGTCTCGTGGGTGACGAGCGCTTCGCCCTCCGCAAAACCGCCGACGATGCCCCGGCCTTCAAATTCGATGGTCATGCGAGGTGCCCATTCCACTTGCCGGTGACGGCGGCATCGACGCATTCCTCCAGCGTGCCGAACCAGGCTTCGATGTTCATGATCGCGGCGAGGTAATGCGCCTGCTTGGCGGAATCCGTGGCGAAAACCCGGGTGCCGTCCGGTACAGCTTTGGACATGGCCGGGCACGAGTCGGTCAATACCTTCCCGCCAGCCCTCTGGATAATTTCCGTGTATCCGTTGCGGTCGGCGACGCTGCGCAGCGCACGCGGGGTCATGATCCACAGCTCGGTGCCGGCATTGAGGGATCTGCCCTCGATCGCCCGGGCGAGTCTCGCGATCTGGTCGAGTGAGGCGTGGGGGCAGCCGAGCAGAATGAAGTCGACGTCAGTGGAGGAGCCGATCCCGTTGAGCTCCTCGTACACCGCCCGACGCTCACGCTCACCAAAGAAGATCGGTTCTCCGATGGGCTTTCCGCCGAATGCCGCCTCGATCGTGGGCGCCTCGGGCGTGATCCCGGGGATGTGGAAGAGCTCGATCCCTCCGGAAGTTGCGGCTGCGGCGCCGAAATGCTTGATATCGGCGAGGTCGGGCTGCTGCCAGTCCCCGCGAATGACGGGTCGAGCCTCCTGTACAGCGCCGCCGACGAAGTAGCCGAACATGCCCCAGTCCTGGAACCCCTTGACCGGAATGGTCGCATCGACGAGGTGCGTGCCATATCGGTTCTCGGGCACGTGATTGCCCCAGTACGGAATCTTTCCGGTCAGACTAGCTGCGCCAGTGGAGGCCGCGCCCTCGCAGTTGGTGCGCGCGCCGAGTACTGAGTTGCAGTAAACGACGGCGGAGGATTCCATCCACGCGCAGTGCTCACCGCGCAGCGGCAGATTACCCACCTGGTAAGGCGTGCACGTAGCGAGAATGGTCACGCCATGCTCGGCGTAGAACGCCTCACCATCCTCCTGCAGTTCGACCAGGTGCGGCGAATAAGGTTTGACCGCCTCGGCATCTGCCTGGCCAAAACCCATCTGCAGTTGACAGGTCGGTACCCGCATCTTGGGGATCGTGATGTCATCGTCGCAGTCGAGATTGATCACCGCGTAGGACTTGTTCCAGCCGCCCTGCCTGACGAGGATCTCCTTCGCCGGGGACGGCTGCGCCATGGTCCCCGCCACGTTGCGGGTATCACAGAGCCGTTCGGCCCCGAGCCCCTCCCCATAGCGGATGAGTAGATCCATGGCGGCTGCAACCGCATCGCCCTCGGCCCCGTCGCGCATGGCCTTCTCGTCGTCGGCTAACTTCATGATCTACCGTACCTTTCTGTATCCACTCTCATCAGTGCAGGTTCGTCGATTCGTGCCAGGGGATGGAAACCCGCTTGGCAAACGTCACCACGGAGTACAGAATGAGGCCCAGGGTCGCGAGCAGGAGAATCACCGCGAAGAGTGCGGGCGCATCCAGCTGGTTCAGGGTGTTGACCAACTGGTAGCCGAGTCCCGAACTGCCACCGAGATACTCGCCCACGATGGCGCCGATGACGGAGAGAACGATACCGACCTCCATGCCGGCGAAGACATACGGCAAAATGCTCTTGAGCTCGAGGTGGCGAAAGGTCTGCCATCTGGTCGCGTTCAGACTGCGCATGACGTCGCGTTGCCCGGGATCGACCGACCTGACTCCGAGCTGCACGTTGAGCATGATGGGGAAGAACGCCATCAGGGCAGCGATGATGATCTTGCTGCTGATTCCGAACCCGAACCAGATGACAAAGAGTGGGATCAGTGCGACCTTCGGCACGACCTGCGATGCCACGATGAGTGGTCGCATGCTGAGCTCCAGCAAGGGCGACTTGCCCAGGACGACGCCCGTGGTTACTCCGAGAACGAGAGCAATAAGGAACCCGACGACCGCCTCGATACTGGTCGTTCGCGCATCGATCCAGATCGACTCCGTTCCCAGCATGGTGAACAGTTTGGCGAAAATCTGGGTCGGAGCCGGAAGGATCAGCTCGTTGACCTGGAAGATTTTTACTCCCAATTCCCAGGCCACGAAAAAGATGATCAGGATGGCCGGTGTCGCACCCCATTTGAGCGTCTTGGCTAGTTTGTCATCGCGCATTGTGCTCATTCCTCCTTATCAAGGGCTTCACGCAGATTGCGCGCTATTTCGACAAAACGTTGCCCGGACTGGGCCTCGATCGGTCGCGGACGGGGGATATCTACCGTCGTGATGTCTTGGATCCGGCCGGGCCTCGGTGTGAGGTGGACGACCCTGCTGCCGAGAAAAACAGCCTCAGTGATGTCGTGAGTGACGAACACCACCGTTGCCCCGATGACGGTAGCGATCCGTTGCAGCTCAAGATTCATCCGCTCGCGCGTCAATGCATCCAATGCTCCGAAAGGCTCGTCCATGAGTAGTAGGTCAGGGTTGTAGCTCAGCGCGCGCGCGATGGCAACTCGCTGTCGCATGCCACCGGACAACTCGCGAGGATGCGACTTCTCGAAGCCGTCGAGCCCCACCAGACCCATGAGCTCACGCGCTCGAGCATGACGTGCCGACTTGGACACCCCGCGCAACCGCAGCGGAAGCGTAATGTTGTCGAGGATGTTGTACCAGGGAAAGAGGTTGGCATCCTGAAACACGATCCCCATCCGAGTGATCACGGAAGAATCAATGGTGGAACCCGACCAGAGAGATTTCCCCCCGATCTTCACCTCACCGGATGTGGGTTGGATCAGGCCCGCCATGATTCGAAGAGCGGTGGTCTTGCCACATCCGGATCGCCCGATCAGCGACACGAACTCTTTTTCGTAGATATCCAGGTTGACGTCGGACAGTGCGCGGGTAGTCCCTCGCGCCGTCACGAAATCCTTGCAGACACCCTTCATCTCCAGCTTGACCATCGGGTGTGGCGCAACGGCATCCTGTCCGGCACGGTCGGCAACAGGGCACCGCTCCGCCAAGTGTGAATTTCCAGCATCGATGATGGTTACCAACTTTCTGCTCGCCCTCGTTCGTTCCTGTTTATCCTGGCGTCTCTGATCACTGCGGCAGGAGGCTCGTGTCTACGAGACTTTCGATCTTCTTGCCGCTGGGGACCACCTTGGAGTCGACGAGCTCGCCGTAGGCACCCTCCAATTCCTCCATGTCCGGCCAGCCGGTTCGCCCGTCCTTGCCCTGCCACGCTGCCGTGCGTTCCTTGAACGAGGCGTTGGCAATTTCGTCGTCGTCCAGAGACGCAAAGGTGTATTCACTCCTCAGAGTCTTGATCGCCGCATCGAAGTTCTTCTCGGCGATGAGGCCCTCCTTCACCTGCTGGACCGCGAGGAAGAAGTTCTTGAGCTCGTCGCCGTGCTGGTCGATCTGCTCTTTGGTCGTCATATAGATGTTCATTCCCGTGACCGATGTCGGTACGAAAATTCGAGCATCCGAGTTCTGCTTGGCAACGATCTGAGCCGTGTCGGCGCTCACCATGTAACCGGCGAGTGTGCCGTTGCGAACCAGGTCGAACGTTCCGGGCGCAAGCCCAACCAGCTGACGTTTCACGCTCTCGGGGTCGATATCCATCTTCCGCAAGGACATGGACAGCGTCTTGTCGCTCGTGCCGTTCACCGACGGAACCCCGATGGTTTTGCCGACCCAGTCGGACGGTTCAGGGGATGCATCGGTGGTCACGATCCGGATTCCGACCTGGAACGTGTCGATGGCCGGAATGACGATGGGCTGGTCCTGCGCAAAAGCGGCGATCATCGCGTCGATGAGGCCATTGCGGGCGACTTGTCCCTTGTTGGCAAGCAGGAGTTGTGTCGCCTGTGCCGAACCTTTGACCGTTTGAAGCGTCATGTCCATGTGATTCTTCGTGAAGGCGCCGGTCAGATCGCCGTACATCTCCGGAACGACCGAGAACGAGGTCAATGGGAGAAAACTTAGAAACGTGAACGGGGTAAGAGCGTCGCCCCCTCCCGTGCCGCCGGACGTGGTGCCGGCCGGTGTGGACTCGCCCGTCGCGCAGGCAGCGAGCATGTTCGCACCTAGCGCCCCCAACATGATGGTGCCACCCGCGCGGGTAACAAAGCTTCTGCGGCTGAAAACAGCACCGTCATTCGACATAAACCGACTCCCTTGTTGGCTTTCTGTTTCGAGAAGCAGGAAGCTCATTGTCTTCCGGCTGAGGTCAGCGAACCACAGTGGCTCACCACCGATCAAACAACCTTTCCGGATATTGGAAAGCCGACCGCGCGGTTCGCTGTTGTCTGGAAACCCGATGATCGTTTGCCGATAATGGCGTCGCAGACAGGGGCTATGTTACCGAGGCCGCGGGCCCGAACTCGTCGCTCGCACCTTCAGCGCCGCCGTGCGAGCAGCCCCGACCGGGCCGCTCGCTCATCGTTCAACTCGACCTCGGCCGCGGGTGCCGCGTCGCTGTTGGCCGGCGAGTCTCAACCGACAGCTCGCTGGAACAGCGCTGCCCTCGTCCGTGGCGGTTGCCACGGGCGAGGGCAGTTGGTTGGGAAATTAGTGTCGTGCGGGTTCGATTTTGCTGAAGGAGAACGGGTTTTCGCGGGGCGGGTTGAGGGTGAACACCTCGACGACGGACGAGACGCCGGCGTTGTTGGCACCCGCCACCATGATCTGGATCGAGGATGGGTGGCTGAGCAGGCGCACGTCGTCCGGGTCGTCCGAGGAATGGGCGGTGTCGGGCATCGAGTCGGGATGCTCAGACGGCAGGCGCCACCGGGTCTTGTGCGAGAGAGCGTCTTTGCCGACGGAGACGAGCGCTGAGCGACGTCGTACCGCATGCTCAAAAATGTAGTTGCGCAGGCCGCCCTTGCTCCAGCCCGCGTGGGCGAAGACTTCGGCATGCTCGGGCACGAGCACCAGCAAGGCGCTGGTGTATTCGTGGATGAGGGCGCCGGTGCGACAGATGCTGTCGACAAAATCAAGCGCGAGCTGCTCGGGTTTGACGGTGTGGCGGGCTTCGATGTGCATCACCGAGCGGATCACATACGCCGTTACGACGCTCTCGGAGGCATCGAAGCCATACTCGGTGTGCAGTGGCGGCCAGGGGCTCTGCTCTTCGTTCTCCGCGATGCAGGCCGAGTATTTCGCCGGAGTGCCCTGCGTGGCCTGATCGAGCTTGTGCGGATGCAGGCCGAAAACGTTGATCGAGGCGAGCCGGATCGCGCGGCCGATGGTCGCGTTCGCCCGGAACCCCGAACCGAAGATGTTGCCCTGGCTGTTGAGTCCGATTTCATTGCGGATCGGACCGTTGACGACGAGGAACGGCGCTGTGCCTGTGGTGCTCTGCCAGATGCCGCGCGCGGGGTGCGGCTCCATCGCGATAGCTTCCCAGGCTGCGACGACGACGGGGAAATACTCGGGCAGGCATCCAGCCATCGCCGCATTGATCGCCGCGAGCCGCACGGTGAGGTGACGATTCAGGTGGGAAATTGTGAACAGTACTTCGTTCGGATCGCGGTCAACGCTCGCCAGGAACGCGGCCAGGTAGGCCTCGGTGACGGGAACGACGGGAAGCCCATCGGTCCATTCCTTTGCCGAGTAGTATTCCAGCGCCGTGTAGGCAGCGTTGGCGTTGTCGTCAGTCATGATGGCTTCGTCCTGCGTGATCATGGTCATCTCAGCCCTCCACTCCCAGAATGCGTAAGACTTCGGGTAGCGCTGTCAATGCACGCTCCTTGACTTCCTCGGCGCTCAGGCTTGACATGGGATGCTGCACGGCATGAAAGTCGAACCCCGGGAATCCCTGCACGGTGGCCATCGCCTGACCGGACATCAGAAACGAGTCGGAGGTGATGCTCACGGTCGGGATGCCGGCTCGTTCGAACAAGATTCCGTCGGCCACGGTCGCCGCGCTGCACGAGCCGCAGTCACCGACCGCGGTGATCACGACATCGCACTCGTCGACGATCTGCTCAAGAAGCGGCTGCTTGACCGGGGTGCCGAAGTAGTCCTTCGTATACAACAGTGCCTCACCCGCCCCATAGTTCTCCTGCAGCGCCTTCGCGATCTCCTGCAGCAACATCGTCGCGTTGGGTTTGGTGTTGTCGAGCAGGCCGATGGTCAGCCCCTTCAAACTCACTGGACGCGGCGACAGGGTGATGTCCGTCTGCTCGTCCTCCATCCCCGTCGGATCGAGCAAAAGTCCTGCTATAGCCATCTTGAGTCACTCCTTCATCGCCAGCTTCAATTGGTGCGATAAATATGACACGCGGCGACAAACCACCCGCTGACCAATTTCATTCAATGAAAGAGTCCTGCTCAGACCAGCGCCGACGCGCAGCCGTCGACGGTGATCCTGATGGTGTTCGGCGCGCCCCGCTGTGGCTTCTCGGTCTGTCGGAGAAAGCTCAACCAGACGAGGACTTCGAGCCAGTGTGCGTGCTGGCATCCGTATAGTAGAACGCAAGAGGAACGCAGAGCGTACATTCGGACGGTGGTTGAAAAGTGGCATCAGACAGGTCACGCGACCATATCCAGAGCATCGAGCGCGGCATCCAAGTGCTGCGTGCCTTCGGGGGGCACAACGCGGTGTTGCGGGCCAGCGCGGTCGCTGCGAGCGTTGGGCTTCCCCGGCCGGTCGTGCGACGAATCCTGCTGACATTCGAACACCTGGGCTATGCCCACTCTCAGGACGGCTTGTGGAGTCTTACTCCCCGCATCCTCGAGCTCGGTGCCGGCTATTTTGGAACCTCATCGCTGCCGGAGATCGCCTACCCCATCATGGCCGAGATGGTCGAGAAGACGAGCGAGACGTGCAGCGTTGGTGTCCTCGATGGTACCGACGTCATCCACGTCGCGAGGTTGGAAGAACGCCGGGCCCTGCCGGACGCGGTGCGCGTTGGAACGCGTCTGCCGGCCCATGCGACCGCGGTCGGCAAGGTGATGTTGGCGAATCTGACGGATGGCGCGCTCGACGACTACTTCACGGTCGCGTCACTGGAGCGCTTCACGTCGCGCACGATCTGTGAGCCTGCGCTCCTCCGCACGCGCCTGGACGACGTGCGGAGTCGCGGCTTCGACATCTCCATCGAAGAACTGCACCCCGGAATGCTGGCTGCAGCGGTGCCGATCGTCGTCGACGGAAGTGTCATCGGCGGGTTGACCGTCTCGTCAACGACGGACCGCGCATCCGAGCTGTCGTTGACCGACACCGTCGTGCCATTGCTGCGCGACGCCGCGGAGCGAATCGGGCGCATTTACCGTATCGCGAACCCTCAGCTGTATCGGTCTGTGCCCGCTTAGGCGAGCGCGGGCACGACATCGGCGGGGAGATCCGTACCCAAGTACGCGCCATCCTTGACGAGTTGGGCCTGCAAGGCAGACACATCGACGTTTGCTGCGCTCGTACCGCCGGCCAGGGCCAGTGCCGCGGCGGTACCTGCTGCCTGCCCCATGACGAAGCACGGGCCGGTGACGCGCCCGGATGACTGGCCGCCCTGAGTCATCGATGCACAGCGGCCGACGACGAACAGGTTGTCTACTCGGGCGGGCACGATCATGCGATACGGCAACTGGTTGAAGCCACGAGAGTCGGTGGCGCCAGGAAAACGAAAGTCCACGTCGCCGACAACGTGTGCTTCGACGGGCCATCCGTTAACGCCGATCGTGTCGTCGAAGTCGACGCAGTCGAGCACATCGCTCTCGGTCAACTGGTAGAGGCCGTTGATCCGGCGCGTTTCCCGGATGCCGATCTGAGGCGCGATGTCAACGACGTAGGAGTTCTGAAAACCCGGCGTGCGGTCGCGGATGAAGGCAAAGGTGTCCTTCACCTGCTGCCGGCCCTGGATCTCACCCCGGGTCAGTTGGTGCACATCGGTACCGTCGACGGGCGAACCGTCGTCATTGTGGAGCTGGGTGAGGTTGGCGCGCCACTCCAACGGGTTGCGCTGGGGACGCACAATCGGCTTTTTTCGAGGGAAAGTGTGTGTCCCTGCGGCTTCGGCCTCCTCCATGAGACGTTGGACGGTTTTCCAGGCCTCGCCCGCTTCGACGGGGTCGACACCGTTGATGCGAAACATGAGGGAGGGATACATCAGGTCGGGTGAACGCTCGAACGGCGCGCCTGACCAGGCCGCGATATCGCCATCCCCCGAACCGTCGATGAAGAATCTTCCGCGCACCGCGGCGCGGCCCGACTTCGACTCCACGATGACCCCATCGATGGTATCGACGTCGGACATGACGACGTCGACGGCGGACGTGTGGAAGAGCAGCTCAGCGCCTCCGGCCAGGACGAGCTCATCGGCTGCGATCTTGTAGGCGGAGATGTCGAAGGACACGGCCAGGAGACGGTCCTGAATCGTCAGGTGGGGTGCGTTCAACCCATCCAGCGCGGTGAGTCGATCGAGTAACTCGTCGGCGTATCCGTGCACGACCAGCTTGTCCTCGCCGTGCACGCGCGCATGCAAGCCGCAGAACGTGCTGAGCCCGCCCATCGTGCCGGCACCGCCGAGGAAGCCGTAGCGTTCGATCAACAAAGTCGAGAGACCGGCCCGCGACGCGGCCGTGGCAGCGAGCACGCCGGAAGGTCCGCCGCCGATGACGACGACGTCGTACTCGCCCATGACCGGAACGTCCCTGGCGGGCAGGTGGATCGTGGATCTGCTCATGCTGTCTCCGTCAGTTGGGGGTGGATGTCGAGGCCAGGGCCGTTGCGAGGGCTGGCTCGCACAGTCCGGCGGCGGGGCGGGCGCACAGCACGGCCCCGCAGTTCAGCGGTTGTACGAGCCGCTCGTACTGGTCGAGCATGCCGCCACCGCTATCGCGGTCGGCTGGCGGTGCATACGGTGTGCGTGCGGCGAGCGTGGCGGCGTCCACGAGCAGGTCGAGTCGACCGGTCTTGAGGTCGATGTCGATGATGTCGTCGTCCTGCACGAGTCCAAGTGGACCTCCTGCGGCCGCCTCGGGGGAGACCTCGCCGATCGTCACACCCTGATTGACCAGCCCGCTGAACTGGCCGTCGGTGACGAGGGCGACGCTCTGAGCGAGACCGCGGGCGTGCAGGGCGAAGATGAACGCCGACGTCATACCCATGCCCGGTGCTCCCGAGACACCGATGCCACGAATGACCGCGACATCGCCCGGTGCCAGGCGACCGCTGGAGATACCGGCAATGGCCTCTTCGCGATTCTGGAAGACCCGAGCCGGGCCGGTGAAGGTGTGTGGGCCGGGGTCGGGAACGGGGCGCTTGGCGACGGCGCCGCCGGGGGCGAGCGTGCCGCGCAGCACGGTGATCGCGGGGTCAGTGCCATAGGGGTCTGACAGCGGCCGGATGATCTTGCCGTCGGCCGGGCGCGCGCTCGCTGCATTTTCGGCGACCGTCTGACCGCTCACGGTGAGCTGGTCGCCATCGAGCAGGGGAAGAATTTCGCGCAACACCGTCGCCCCGCCACCGACGTCCTCGAAGTTCTCGACGAGCCACGGGCCGTTGGGTCGCACCGCAGCGACGAGAGGTGTCTCCCGGCCCAGAACGCGAAAAGTCTCCCAGACGTCAATGCCCACGCCCGATTCGATGGCGATCGCCTGCAGGTGCTTGATGGTGTTGATCGAGCCGCCGACCGCGAGCATCGTGCGTACGGCGTTTTGGATCGATCCAGCGGTGATGATGTCGCGGGGACGCACGTCGCGCTCGATGAGGTCGACCAGGGCGACGGCTGAGCGGCGCACGGTGTCCCACATTCGCTCGCTATTCGCGCGGACCGGAGCCGCACCGGGCACCGCCATGCCGAGGGCTTCGGCGACGATATGCATGGAGTTCGCGGTGGCCAGCCCTGCACACACGCCCGGGCCGAGGATGGCATCGTCGGCGAGCACTTCGAGGTCGTCGACTGGTTCACCGGTAACGACTGCCTTCGACGCGAGGAGGAAAACCTCTTCGACGTCGGCTTCGCGCCCGGCGGCGAGTCCGGAATGTTGGTAGCCGCAGGTCACAATGACGGTGGGAATGTTCAGGCGGCCGGCCGCCATGAGGTGGGCCGGTGTGGTCTTGTCGCACGAGCTCAGGCAGATCATCGCATCGAGCTTGGCGCCCTCGACCGCTGCTTCGATGTCGTTCACGATCAGGTCACGGCTCGGCAGGATGTAGCGCCCAGCGCGTCCTGCGCTGGTGATGAAGTCGGACGGTGCTGTGGTGCGGATTTCGAACGGCACCACCCCGAGTCCCCGCAGCTCGTCTTTGAGTACGGCCGCGATGTCGTCGAGGTGCGCGTAACACGCGGCCAACTCGGACGACGTGTTGACGATCGCGATTTTCGGCTTCAACAGGTCGCTCACCGGGATGCCGAGGGCGCGCCAGTGTGCACGGCGCGTGATTCCCAGTGCTGAATTCGGGGGGAAGTTACTGCGTAACTCGGGCATCGTCGTCCTCGTTTCGGTCGGTGGCCGACCGCGCACGGGCCGTGCGACGTCACTATCGGCCAGTCTCAGTGTACGCACTGCAGTCGAGTGACCGCAATGCGTACGAAAATGAGCTCAGCAATATTTTGATTGCTAATGCCTATCGACATAGGTAGTGTGATCTCGGGGAACAAAGTCGTGACCCGAACGGATACCGCAAAGGACCCCGTACTGTGACCACCACCAAGTCTCCATCAGTCACCCTGCTCTCCGATTACTCCCTGGAGATGACCGGCAAAGACGTGCCAGCTCTCGAAGAAGCTCAGGCAGGTATTCCCGCCGGTACGCGGATCAACGTGACCTATCTCGGAAACGAAGATCTCGACATGCGAGTGAACGCGGCGCGAGCCGTGCGTCTCGCTAACTTCAAGCCCGTCCCGCACATCTCCGCGCGGCGGCTCACCTCCAAAGCGCAGCTTGAGGAGTTTCTTTCTCGCCTGCAGGAGGCCGAGGTCAGCTCGAGCGTCTTCGTCGTTGGTGGTGACCCGCACACGCCGGAAGGCCCCTACTCCGATTCTGCCGAGGTTATCCGCACCGGAATTCTGCAGGAGTACGGCGTCACGGGCGTCAGCATCAGCGGATATCCGGAGGGTCACCCCGACATCAAGACGGACGTGCTCTGGGGCGCGCTGCAGGAAAAGGCCGATTCGATCCGGGAGCAGGGACTCGAAGGCACCATCCTCACGCAGTTCGGTTTCGATACCGAACCCGTCATCGAGTGGATTCAGGCCGTGCGCGAGCGCGGCATCGACTTTCCGATCCGGGTCGGCGTGCCCGGACCGGCCGGCGTCAAGCGGTTGCTCGGCTATGCCCGCCGCTTCGGTGTGGCATCCAGCGCCGGAATCGTGCAGAAGTATGGATTTTCCCTTGCCAACCTGCTCGGCACCGCTGGCCCGGACCGATTCGTCGCCGATCTCGCCGATCGGCTCGACGGAGCGGGGCTTGGCACCGTGAAGTTGCACTTCTACACCTTCGGGGGCATGCGTGCGACGGCAAATTGGGCGACCGAGTTCGTGGCCAAGCAGAACGCCGCGGCTTCATGACCCAGAAGATTCCGGGACTCTCCCCTGACCATGCCTGCCTGCTCGTCCATGGCGATGACAAGCCCGGCATTGTTGCGGCCGTCACGGCGCTCATTACCAGGCGCCACGGCAATATCGTGGCCCTCGCCCAGTACTCGGATGACCCGCAAGGGGGCGCGTTCTTCCAGCGCGTTGTCTTCCACCGCAAGGAACTCAGCGCAGCCCTGCCGGAATTCCGCGCCGACCTGGCGAAGACGCTGGGGGAGTTCGAGCTGGAGTGGACCCTGCGCGACATGTCGATTCCGAGTCGGATGGCCGTGCTCGCGTCGACTTCCGACCACTGTCTGCTTGATCTTCTCTGGCGGCACCGTCACGGCGAGCTGCCCGTGTCGATCCCCATGGTGGTCTCCAACCACCCGAACACCGCCGACGACGTGCGATCCTTCGGCATCCCGTTCTTCCAGGTTCCCTCGGCCGGGGCGGACAAGGCCGCCGCGGAAGCAGCGATTCTCAAGCTCCTCGTCGGCAACGTCGATTTCGTCGTGCTTGCTCGCTACATGCAGATCCTGTCACCGGATTTCCTGAACAAGCTGGGGGTGCCCGTGATCAATATTCATCACTCCTTCCTTCCCGCCTTCATTGGTGCCGCGCCGTACCGAAAGGCGAAGGAGCGCGGAGTCAAACTCATCGGAGCGACCGCACACTACGTCACCCAGGACCTCGACGAGGGGCCGATCATCGAACAGGACACCGTTCGAGTCGACCACGCCGACTCGACCGTGGAACTTGCCCGTCGAGGCGCGGATGTCGAGCGGCAGGTGCTGTCCCGCGCTGTGCTGTGGCACAGCCAGGGTCGGGTCATCCGGAACGGCAACCAGACGATCGTTTTCTGACAGGCTACCGCCTGCCAGCGTCGCGTATTCACTAGTCCCATCACCCATCGAGAGAAACGAGTCACACCGTGTCATCCCCGAAGAACCTTCAAGACGTACTGAATCAGGCGGGCAATCCCGTCGAGATGCTGCGCAACTCCCAGATCGGCGCCTACGTCTACCCCGTCGTAGCACCTGAATTTCAGAACTGGCGCACCGAGCAGAAGGCGTGGCGTGACTCGGCCGTGCTGTTCGACCAGACCCACCACATGGACAACCTGTTCATCAAGGGTCCTGGCGCGATCAAGCTGATCAGCGACACCGCGATCAATACCACCGCGATCTTCCCGGTCAACCGGGCGAAGCAGTACGTGCCGGTCACTCCGTATGGTCACGTCATCGGTGACGGCATCATGTTCCGCGAAGCGGAAGAAGAGTATGTGTATGTGGGGCGCGCTCCCGCGACCAACTGGCTCCTCTACAACGCCGAAAAGGGTGGCTACGACGTCGATGTCGTCGTCGACCGTCGTTCGCCGTCACGCCCGATGGGTCAGCCCGTTACCCGTAAGTACTGGCGCTACCAGATTCAGGGCCCCAGCGCCTGGTCGGTCATCGAGAAGCTCAATGGCGGACCGCTCGAGCAGCTCAAGTTCTTCCACATGGCGACCATGACGATTGCAGGAGCAACCGTACACACGTTGCGCCACGGCATGGCCGGAGCGCCCGGACTGGAGATTTGGGGCGACTACGAGTCCTACGACCGCGTGCGTGACGCCATCCTCGAGGCCGGCGCCGAGTTCGGCATCGTGCCGGTCGGCTCGCGCGCCTACCCGTCGAACACCCTCGAATCGGGCTGGGTCCCCTCACCGCTGCCTGCCATCTACACCGGTGATGAGCTCCGCGGCTACCGTGAATGGCTGGGCGCCGACAGCTACGAGGCGACCAACGCGCTCGCCGGGTCGTTTGTCTCCGAGAACATCGAGGACTACTACCTCAACCCGTGGGAGCTGGGCTACGGATCGTTTGTCAAGTTCGACCACGACTTCATCGGTCGCGAAGCGCTGGAGAAGATCGACCCCACCGTGCAGCGCAAGAAGGTGACGCTGGCCTGGAACAAGGACGACATGGCGAAGATTTTCGCGTCGCTGTTCGATCCGACGGAGCTGCCGTACAAGTACTTCGACCTGCCGCTGGCCAACTACGGCTCGTCGAGCTTTGACGTCGTGCGCGACGCCGAGGGACACGACCTGGGCGTGTCGATGTTCACCGGCTACAGCTTCAACGAGCGCTCTGCGCTCTCGCTCGCCACGATCGATCCCAACGTTCCAGAGGGCGAAGAGGTGCGCGTGCTCTGGGGTGAGGCTGATGGCGGCACCAGCAAGACGACGGTCGAGCCCAGCCGACAGATCGAGGTCCGAGCCATCGTGAGCCCGATCCCGTATTCGGCGACCGCGCGAGCCACCTATCAGGGTGGATGGCGCACAGGCTACCAGGACTAAGTCCGCGTATTCGAGGGGGCCGGCGCACAACGCCGGCTCCCTTTTCGGCTTGTGAGGAGGGAGCGATCGATGAGCCTGCGCTATGCCCTGCTCGCACTTCTGCGGGTTGGATCACTCACCGGCTATGACCTGCAGAAACAGTTCGCGGTTTCGGTCGGGCACGTCTGGCATGCGCCCGACTCGCAGATCTATCCCGAACTTCGCAAGATGGAGGCGGACGGTCTCATCGAGGCGGAGGTGATCCCCTGGGGCACGAAGGGAACGAAACGCCGCTATCACGCGACGCCGACGGGCGGGCAGGCCTTCCTGGATTGGATGAATGAGCCGTTGGCCTACTCGCGAGTGCGGGACCCGGCCCACTTGCGGGCGGCCTATCTGGAGTCGGCAACACCGGAGGCCGCGCGCCGCTTCCTACATGACCACATCACTCATCATCGCGATCAGCTGGACCAGTGGGAGACGGAGCTGCGCGCCATCGACGACCTCACCAACCCCATGCTGCTTCGACGCCTGGCCGGCATCGACCCCGCTGAGCATCGCAAAACAATTGTGTTCAAGAGATTCACCTACGAAGGACTCATCGTTCAGGCCGAGAACGAGATCGCGTGGGCGCATAAGGGGCTGCGCATCCTCGACGAGTTCGACCGGGATCCCAAAATGCCTCCGGCCCGAGAAAGTGACACCGATGTCGACGTCTGACCTGCCGTACCCGCTTCGCCCTCCGCGTCGAAAACCCCAGGAGCACCGGGGCTCACCGCCGGATCCGCGGACCGAGACCCGGACCGACATGATCATCGACCGTGATGTCGAGATCGCCACCCGCGCGGGGCGAACGGTGCAGGCCGACGTCTATCGCCCCCTCTCCACCGACCCGGCCGGGGTCATCATCGCCTGGTCCCCATACGGCAAGCACGACCCGGCTCCGATCGCTCAGATCTATCCAGCGAGTGGCGTGCTGCCGGAGCACATGAGTGACCTCACGACCTTTGAGGGGCCGGACTCGGTGTTCTGGGTACCCAGAGGCTACGCGGTGGTGATCGCCGACATCCCCGGCACCTGGTTTGCGCGCGGGCCGGCGAGCTACATGTCCCCGGAAGAGGCGCAGGACTTCTACGACCTCATCGAGTGGGCCGGCGTGCAGAGCTGGAGCAACGGCAAGGTGGGACTATCGGGAGTCTCCTACCTGACGGTGGCGCAGTGGCAAGTTGCGGCGTTGCGCCCGCCGCACCTGGCCGCCATCAACCCGTGGGAAGGCTGGTCGGACCCCTACCGCGAGGTCGCCCGACATGGCGGCATCCCGGAGACATCGTTCTGGCCGTACATCTGGGATCGGTGGGGTGCCGCGACCGGTCCGATCGAGGATCTGGAACGCGAGACGCGCGAGCATCCGTTTTATGACGAATTTTGGGCGTCGAAGGCCGCCGCGCTCGAACGCATCATCGTTCCGGCGTTCGTCGTCGCGAGCTGGTCCGACCAGGGGCTGCACACGAGGGGCACCCTGGAGGGCTTCCGGCGGATCTCCTCGCCGGACAAATGGCTGATGGTGCACGGGCGCAAGAAATGGGCCGAGTACTACCTGCCGGAAAACGTCGAGCGGCAGGCCGCCTTCTTCGACCGGTTCCTCAAAGGAATCGACAATGAAGTGGATGCCTGGCCACGGGTGAGCGTCGAGCTGCGGACGTCGTACAACGAGGGGGTCGTGGCGCACGTCGACGACTGGCCCGTGCCCGACGTGGAGTACCGGGAGCTGCACCTGGATGCGGGTGACTTTTCTCTGCGGACGCAGTCGCCCGCCGCGGAGTCGGTCGCCAGCTACCACGGTCTTGGCGATCCGTTCCTGCCGGAGCGCCTGGTCTTCGAGCATCGATTTACCAAACGCACCGACGTCGTCGGTCACAGTCGGGCGGTGCTGTATCTGTCGGCCCCGCAGGCCGATGACCTGGATGTCTTCATCGGGCTGTTCAAGCGAGACGCCGCCGGTGAGATCGTGCCGTTCGCCTACTATGCGCAGTTCGAGGACGGCCCCGTGGCGCTCGGCTGGCTGCGAGCCTCGCACCGGGAACTCGACGAGGACCGCTCCACCCCGTATCTGCCGGTGCTCGCCCATTATCGTTCCCTGCCGATGGAGGCCGACGGTCCGACCCGCCTCGAGGTCGAGATCCTGCCCTCCGGAACGCGCTTCGAGGCGGGGGAATCACTGGCACTCGTCGTGCAGGGGCACGACATCAAGCACTATCCAAAGCACCTCGTCTACGCGCGCCACGAGACCGACATCAACCGCGGACCACAGGTCCTGCACACCGGCGGTCGCTATAACTCTCGCCTGGTGATCCCGGTGCGAAGCATCAGCTGAACACACGAACAGGCCACCCGGGCTGGAAAGCCCGGGTGGCCTGTTTAATTGAGTGAATCAGCGACTCACCAGCGGATGCTGATCAGTACGGTTCCGACGGGGAGAAAGCCGTACCGTTGTAGGTCACGAGCTGCAGCCCCGTGATCGCCGGTCGGTCGTCCTGCGTGGTGTCAACGGTGATGCCGTCGAGCAGCAGCGGAGCCTCGAACCCGGAGATGGACTTCAACGCCGTCATGAAGCTGGCGCGGGTCGGCTCCTCCATGGTGCGGAAGGCCTCCTCCAGCACGGCACCCTCGGTATAGCTCCAGGCGCAGTGCGGGGTGAACGTCGTCGTGATGGTCGAGCCGTATTCCTCGAATGCGGCGTTGTACGCGATGACGTCCTCGTCCTCGGCGAACGCCGGCGATGCCGGTGCCTTGGTCAGGGACGTTGTGTACACCGCGGGGTAGGCGGATCCGGAGCCGGGTTCGATGACCGTCGCCGGCGTTGCGGTGTTCGACGGGAGGAAGATGCTCGGCAGCCAGCCGATCGACTGCGCCCGGTTGAGCACGCCGACCTGGAGCGGGGTGACCGAAACGGCACTCAGAAGCGCATCGGCACCGGTTGCTGCGAGTTCGGTGACCTGGCCGTCGAGCGTGGTGTCGCTCGGCTCGTAGGTGGCCGATCCGACGACCTCAACGTCGCTGCCTTCAATGGCGGCCTCGAATCCGGAGAGGTAGCCCTCGCCGTAGTCGTCATTCTGAGCGAGCGTCGCGACAGTGACGGGCCCATCCGCAGCGGCGAGGAGCTCGCCGAACGCGAAGCCCTCGTCGAAGTAGGTGGGAAGCAGTCCCATCGTCCACGGATTGGCCGTTTGGTCGTCGGAGAAGATGCTCGCGCCCGTGATGAGGAGCACCTGCGGTACCTCTTCTTCGGTCGCGACGGGCATGATCGCTGCGTTCGTCGGGGTGCCGAGGGCGCCGACGTAGGCGAAGATACCGCCGTTCACCAGCTGCCGAAAGTTCGAGACCGCTTTGGCGGGGTCGTACGCGTCGTCCAGATAGGTCAGATCGACCGAACGTGTCTTTCCGTCCCCAAATTCGAAGCCGCCGGCGGCGTTGCCGGCCTCCAGGTAGGAGTACAGCCCGGCGATGGAGCACGACCCCGGTCCGGCGGTTGCACCGCTCATCGGGCTGCTGATGCCCAGGCTCAAGGTGGTGTCGGTGATGCCCGGGCTGCTTTCCGTGCCGGCGGTGCCGCCATCCGTGCCGCCGGTATCGGCGCGCGTGCATCCGGTCACCAGCAGTGCCGCCACGCTCGCGACGGCGACGACGCCGCCCAAGCGAGTTGATCGGTGGAAGTTCGTCATGGTATTAGCCTCTGTTCTTGGATTGCGTTCTACTTGGTTGAGTTGGTGCTTGCTGGCTCGGTGTCAGCGGACGCCGGGCCGCTCGCGTCTGGTGCGACGCTCCCGCGCCCCGTGCTGTCGGGGGAGCCTCCTCCGCCCATCCGCCGGTGGATCGCGCGCGTCCAGCGCAGGATGCTCCGGGGGAGCGAGGCGAGACCCTTGGGCAGTACAAACAGGACGAGCAAGAGGATCACGCCGGAGATCAGGGCGGTGCGTGAGGAATTGACCTGTCCGGCGAGTACGGGCACGACCACGTAGTAGGTCGCCCCGAGGATCGTGCCGATGATGGTCGCCGAACCGCCGATCACCATGGCTGCGACGAGGTTGATCGACGTGAAGAAGCTGAGCGTCTCCGGCGAGGTGTACTGCACGATCGCCAGGTAGAGGAAGCCGGCCGTGCCGCCCAGCAGGGAGGCGATGGTGAAGGCCAGCACCTTGTACCGGTAGGGCGAGACTCCCATTGCGATGGCGACCGACTCGTTCTCCTTGACGATCGCGAACGCGCGGCCGATCCGACCGCGCACGAGGTTGCGCGCGAGCAGGAAACACACTGCCGCGATCGCGACAACGACGTAGTAGCGCCACTGGTCGTTGGCCAGACCGCTCCAGTCCGGCGCCGCGAGCCAACTCACGGTCGTCCCCTGCGATCCACCGGTGAAGTCCGAGAATCGTCGCGCGAGGGGGATGCCGATGATGGGGAGGGAGATCGTGATCATCGCCAGTGCCAGGCCACGCAGTCGCGCGGCCGCGAGTGCCACCAGCATGCCGACCAGGGCGGGGATCACGGCGCACAGCACAAAAACGAGCAGGAGTGGCCAGTCGTTGCGCACGCCGTAGGCGGCGATATAGGCACCGAGGCCGAGGAACGCGCTCTGTCCGAGCGAGACCTGGCCCGCGTAGCCCATCACGATGTTGAGCCCGAGCAACGCGACCGCGAAGACGGCGGTCATCGACAGCTGATAGTTGATATACGGGCTCGACACGATCGGGGCGATGGCGATCAGCACCGCGAACACGGCCGCCAGGGCGAGTCGGAACCAACGTTGGGAGGTCAGATTTTTCATCAGACGCGCACCACTGCCTTTCGCCCGAACAAACCTTGAGGTCGGAGGATCAAGATGATAATCATCGCGACAAACGGTACGGCGACCTTCAGATCATCACCGATGACGTCGACGTACGCTGCGGCCAGATTTTCCACCACGCCGATGAAGCCGGCGGCGAACACCGCGCCCATCGGGGAATCCAACCCGCCGAGGATCGCTGCGGCGAGCGCGTAGACCAGGGTGAAGTCGAGCATGCCGGGGCTGATGAACAGCTGCGGGGCGACCAAAACGCCCGCGACCGCGCCCAACGCTGCGGCCAGGCCCCAGCCGATCATGAGCAGCCTGCTCACCGGGAGGCCGGACAGCGCCGAAGACGAGGGGTTGTCCGCGGCGGCGCGCATGGCCAGCCCCAATTTGGTTCCGCGAAACAGTACCTGCAGCAGGACCATCGCGACGAGCAGGACTGCGATCGTGCCCAGGGAACGCATGCTGATGAACACGCCCAGCACGTTGATCGTTTCGAGCGGGAACAAGGACGGGAACGGCTGTGGCTCGTATCCGAAGAAGAAGGCGGAGATGCCGCTGAACAGCACGAGCAGGCCAATCGTCACGACCACCGCGGTGTCAGGGTCACCGCCTTCGAACCGCCGCACGATGACACGTTCGACCGTTGCGCCCAGAACGAAAGCGAAGACGATGGCCACGGCCAGCCCGACAATCACCGGCGCCCCCGCTTGCGTCACGGCGAACGCCACGAACGTGGCCATAACGGCCATCGCCCCCTGGGCGAAGTTGATGAGACCGGTCGCGCGGTTGACCAGCACGATGGCAAGGGCCAAGGCAGCGTAAATCGCACCCGTGGCCAGGCCATCGACGATCAACTGGATGAAGTAGGACATTCAGCCTCCCAAGTACGCGCGGCGAACCGCGTCCATGCCCATAAGCTCCGCCTTGCTCCCGGTGAGGACGGCGCGACCGGTTTCAAGCACGATCGCCTCATCCACCACCGAAAAGGCGAGAACAGCGTTTTGCTCGACAACGATCATCGAGAGTCGTGACTCGCGGCGGAGACGAATGATGGCGTCGTAAACCAGGCGCCCCGTGGTCGGGGCGAGGCCCAGCGATGTCTCGTCGAGCAGCATGAGCCTGGGTTTCGCCATGAACGCGCGAGCCACGGCGAGCATCTGCTGCTCGCCGCCGGAGAGGGCGGCCGCGCTCGCTTTAATGCGCGCCTCCAGGTTGGGAAACAGGTCGAGGCAGTAGTCGATGTCCGTCGCCACGGCCTTGCGGTCACGGCGCTGGTAGGCGCCGACGAGAAGGTTCTCCCGGACGCTCAGCTGGGGCAGCGTGCCCCGACCTTCGGGGATGTGCGCGATGCCCAGCTTCGCGGTGCGATACGGTCCGAGTCCGGCGATGTTCTTGCCGTCGAACATGATGCGGCCGGTGGTCTTCACCATGCCGCTGATCGCGCGCAGGGTTGTGGTCTTGCCGGCGCCGTTCGCGCCCAGGATGCCGATCGCGCCATTCTCGGGGAGCGACAGGGACATGCCGTGGAGGACCGGAACGTGCCCGTAGGAGGCAGTGACGTCTTCAAGCTCCAAGAAGCTCATCGTCCGTCACCTCCTTACCGAGATAGGCCTCGACGACCCGTGGGTCGGACTGCGCCTCGGTCGCCGTGCCCTCCATGAGCTTTGCACCGTGATCGAGCACGACCACCTGGTCGGCGAGCGCCGAGATGAGGCCCATGTGGTGCTCGACGATCACGACGGTGAGGTCGTAGTCGGCGCGCACCTGACGGATGGTTTCGATGAACCGTTCGACCTCCGCATGCGAGAGACCGGCCGCAGGCTCATCGAGCAGGAGCAGCTGTGGCCGTGCCAGCAGCGCGCGGCACAGTTCGACGCCTTTGTGGAGACCGTGGGAGAGCTCACCGGCGTGTTCCTGTGCTGCCCAGCTCAATCCGGTGCGCTCGAGCAGGTCGAGCGCTTCGCCCCGGGCCTGGCGCTCGCGCGCCCTCGTTTTCGGAAGGCCAAGAGACCACGATGCCGCGCCACCGGGCAGCCAGGAATGGGCGCCGAGCATGACGTTTTCCAGCACCGTCGCATCGAGGCGCAGCGCCGGGTGCTGAAACGTGCGGGCGAGGCCGAGGCGCGACATCCGCCAGGCGGGGGTGCGCAGCGTCTCGACACCATCGATGCTGATCGAGCCCGAGCTGGGCTGATAGTGCCCACTGATGCAGTTGAACAGCGAGGTTTTGCCGGCACCGTTGGGGCCGACGAGGCCAACCACCTGGCCCGGTTCGACGTTCATCGAAATCCTATCGAGCACGTTGATGCCCCCGAAGTGCAGGGAGACGTCGTTCACCGCTAGCTGAACAGCCACGGCTGGTTCCTTCGTTGGTTCCGCACTGAAGTGGGGCTATGCACGTCACTACTCATTTCGACTCGTGCTCTGTCTAAAAGGGACGTGTCCGGGAAGGACGTGGATCACCTCGCTGTGTGCTCTCAGCGTAGGGTCGTCCGGCGATGCAGTGCAACTCATTTCGTCAACAATTTCGGCGCGAAACTGAAATCGACCGGTCCAGGTCGACTATCGTCGACAGAACGGAACGATTCTGACGGGAAGTTGACCATGTACATTGCCGTGCTCGGTTTAGGTGAGGCGGGAAGTATCTACGCCTTGGATCTCGCGCAGCGCGGCGTGACCGTCGTCGCGTTCGACCCCCTGGTAGCGACGGCGCCCGACGGCGTGTCGATGGCTCCGAGCGTCGCCGATGCGGTGCGCGGGGTGGATATCGTCGTGAGTCTCGTCGGCGCGCGCGCCGCAGCATCCGTTCTGGAGGCGGCTCTTCCGTCGATGGGCGCCGCCACAGTTTACGCAGACCTGAACACGGGGGGACCCGAGGCGAAGCGCAGCCTGGCCGCGCTGGCCGAGGCACGGGGGATTTCCTTCGTCGACGTTGCGATCCTCGCCCCCGTGCCGCGTTCACGAATTGAGACCCCGTTACTGCTGAGCGGCTCCGGCGCCGCACGTCTGCTCACGCGCTTCCAGGAGATTGAAATTCCGGCGACGGATGTCGGCACCGAGGCCGGGCTGGCGGCCAGCCTCAAGCTGCTACGCAGTGTGTTCATGAAGGGCCTGGCCGGCCTCGTCTTCGAGAGTCTGAGCGCTGCGGACACGATCGGCGCGCGGGACTGGGTACAGCAGCAGATCGCCTCGGAGCTCGGTCCGGACGGCGACGAGCTCGTGCGGCATCTCCTCGACGGAACCTCGAAGCACGCGGTTCGGCGTGAAGCCGAAATGCGGGATGCCCAGGCGTACCTCGAGTCCCTCGGATCCCCGTCCTGGATGACCGCGGCCACAATCGACTGGCTCCACAAGATCGCGGGCCAGCGCGACGCGGTGACGACGCCCGGTCCAGCTGACCCGCGACGCAGCTTCGCCGACGGGGGTCGATGAAGCCGAGCCGCAAGACGCTTTAGGCCCAGACCGCCCGAGCGAGGTCAACGACGGAGCTGATCTTGGCCCATTGCTGATCCTCGGTGAGGGCGTTGCCCTCCTCGGTCGAGGCGAAGCCGCACTGCGGGCTGAGTGCGAGCTGGCCCAGCGGAACGATCTTTGCGGCCTCGTCGATGCGCTGTCGAAGCAGGCACGGCTCCTCGAGGTCGCCGGATTTGGTCGTGATGAGGCCGAGCTCGACCACCTTGTCGCCCACCGGAAGGAAGCGCAGGGGCTCGAATCCGCCGGCCCTCTCGCTGTCGTACTCGAGGAAATAGCCGTCGTAGTTGCACACGCCGAGGAGTTGCTCGGCGACCGGCTCGTACCCGCCGGAGGAGATCCAGGTGGATCGAAAGTTTCCCCGGCAGACGTGGGTCGTGATGACCATGTCCGCGGGCTTGTCCCGCAGCGACGCGTTGATCAGGGCTGCATAGCGCTCCGCGAGGTTGTCGGTGCGGATGCCGCGCGCGGCCGCCTTGGTCAGTTCGGCTTCCGAGCACAGGTAGGCCCAGACGGTGTCGTCGAACTGCAGGTAACGACACCCGGCATCGTAAAATGCCTGGACCGCGTCCCGGTAGGCCGCTGCGAGGTCGTCAAACAGTTCGTCGCGGCCGGCGTACACGCTCGGGTCGACCGCGTCCCGCTCCAGGCGAAAGTGCAGCACGGTCGGCGACGGGATACTGATTTTGGGGATGACACCCGCCTTCTCAGCGAGCGGCTTGAGAAAACGAAAGTGATCGAGCATCGGGTGATCGGCGGGGAAACGAATGGGACCGTTGATCTGCACACCGAGTGGCTTCGTCTGAACGCCCTGAAACTGGATGCCGTGGTCGAGCTCGACGACATCGACACCGTCGAGCATTCCCAGAAAGTCGAAGTGCCACCAGGACCGGCGGAACTCGCCATCGGTCGCCACGCCCAGGCCAGCCTCGGCCTGTTTGACGACAAGCTCGCCGATCGCGGCGTCTTCGACCGCGCGGAGCTGCGCCGCATCAATCTCGTCGCTGGCAAAGCGGATGCGCGCGGTCTTGACCTGCTCGGGGCGGAGAAAACTTCCTACGATATCGGCACGGAAAGGCGGGTTCACTGTCATCCGATCACTCTAGCTGGGGCGTATTGTGTCATTACTTCGTGTGACAATGGAGACCCGGCACTCGAGGATATGATCAAATCTCGAAAGATTTCGACCCGCGAGGAGCGTCCAGCCATGACAGCAGTGTCCGCGGGTGCGAAACTGAAGGCCCGAACCGTTGCCGAGGTGACCTCGGCGATTCGTGAAGCCATCGTCAGCGGAGAATTCGCGCCGAATCAGCGGCTCATTGAGGCCGACCTGAGCGTCTCGTTCGGGGCCAGCCGCGCGACCATCCGAACAGCGCTGCTAGAGTTGGCGACCGTCGGCCTGGTCGACCGGATGCCCAACCGCGGATCAAGGGTGCGGGCGGTATCGCTCGATGAGGCGGTCGAGATTCTCGAAGTCCGCATCGGACTGGAGGAATTGTGCGCGGCCAAAGCGGCGCAGCACGTCACCGATGCTGAGATCGCCGAGCTTCGGATTTCGCGCGCTGAGCTCGTTGCCACGGTGGAATCCGGTGACCTCATCGGCTACTCGCGGCTGAACCAGCAACTCGACCAGCGCATCCGTGAAATCAGTCGCCACAGCACGGCCGTGGAGATCATTGAGCGGCTTCGGGCGCAGAGCGTGCGCCACCAGTTCCGGCTCGCGTTCGAGCCGGGGCGGGCGGCGGTCTCCGGACCGGAGCACGTGGCAATCATCGACGCCGTGATCGCGCGCGACCCCGAGGCCGCAGCCCAGGCCACGCGGGCGCACCTGATCGGCGTGATCGATGCGCTCCGCGTGATCGGCTGACCTTATTCGTCGACGGGCGGCGTTCCGTGGGTGTGGAAGCTCGAGATCGTCTTCATGCCCCAGGCCTGCCCCTTGGCGCGTTCCGCCTCGGTCCAGGTGATGGTCTTCCAGTCCGGGGCGAGGAGCACTCGCGCGCCGGCGTTGGCGAACTCGATGCGGTTGCCGCCGGGCTCGTAGACGTAGAGGAAGAACGTCTGCTGGATCGCGTGCTTGTGCGGCCCGGACTCGATGTGGATACCGTTTTCGAGGAAGATGTCCGCGGCCTTGAGGATGTCCTCCCGGGTGTCGGTCGCGAAGGCGATGTGGTGCAGACGGCCGGTGCTGCCGGTCTGGTCACCCGAGTAGACCAGGTCGTAGGACTTGTTGGTGAAATGGAACCACTGAGCCGAGATCGTGCCGTCGTCGAGTTGGATCTGCTCGGTCGCCTCACCGCCGAGCACCTCGTTCACGAACTTCCCGTTCTCCTCGACGTCCTTGCCGAGGTAGTTCACGTGGTCGAGTCGACGAACGTTGACGCCGCGGCCCGGGAACCGGTCCGCCTGGTTCTTGAGTGCCGGTTCCTCACCGACCGGAGGGACGAACCACTCGCTGTCGTAGTAGATCTCGATCGGGTGCCCGTCCGGGTCGGTGAAGGCGTAACTGCGGCCAACGCCCTGCTCGCCGTCCTTCCAGCCGATACCGCGTCCAGACGCTTCGATCGCGGCGACGCGTCGTTCGAGGGCTTCCTGACTCGCTGCTCGAAGCCCCAGCCGGCCCACGCCGGACTTTTCGGACTTCGTCAGCTTGATCGTGTACCGCTCGTAGTCGTCCCAGGCATGCAGGAACACCGAGCCGTCCACTTCGGCAACTTCGCGGAAGGCGAGCAGTTCGGTGAAGAACCAACGACTTCCCTCGAAATCCGAGGTGAGCAGCTCGACGTGTCCGAGGTGGGCGATGTCGAGATATCCGGGGCCTCTCATGGCACTCCTTTAAATGGGGGGTGAATAGTGATGTGGTGCGGTGAAGGGGTAGGTCAGGGGAGGCGCGGAAAAACGAGGCCGTCGAACAGCTTGCGCGCGGTGCGGTAGACCACCGACGACGCGACATCGGTCGTCCCCGGCACGAAGTCGATGCGCACGACGAACTCGCCCGTCGGATGTTCGATCCGGAAGGGTTCACCCTGCGCCGGTAAGCATGCCAGGTCGTGCCCGACTGCGCCGGGGATTGCAATACCGGCGGCGACGCTCTGGGCGCCGAGGACGCCGATCGAGGTGTGCACGCGTACGGGCAGAAAGCTGCGGGTGCCGATGGTGCCGCCGTTCAGGGGCGGCGAGAGGAGCACCACCTTCGGCACGGTGGACTCGGCGACATCATTCATGCCCATGAGTGCGGCTGCAGCGAACCGGATGGCGCGAACACGCTCGGCGAGGCCAGAGTTCGATTCCAGATCGGTGGGTTGCTCTGTGCCGGAGACGCCGAGGTCAGTCGCGGACACGAGCACGCTCGGCATGCCGTTGTCGATGCAGGTCACCTTTACCCCCTCGACCTCGTCGACCACGTTTCCGGTCGGGAGCAGCGCCCCCGTCGTGCTCCCCGCGGTGTCGCTGAACGCGATCTCCACCGGGGCTGCTGTGCCGGGCACCCCGTCGATCGCAAGATCACCGTCGTAGCGCGGTCGTCCCCCCGGAGTTGGGAACGTGGCGACGGCGACACTGTCGGTGTTGACCATCCGGATGCGCACGGTCGTCAGGTCGGTTCCAGCGGCCACCAGTCCGCGCTCCAGCGCGAACATGCCGATCCCGGCGAGGATGTTGCCGCAGTTCTGCTGGTCGGTGACGACGGGCTGGTCCACGCCCACCTGCAGAAAGAGGTAATCGACGTCGGTATCCGGGCCGGCTGAGCGGGAAACGATCCCGACCTTGCTGGTCAGCGGATGCGCACCGCCGATCCCGTCGATCTGGCGAGCGTCCGGGCTGCCCATGATGCGAAGCAGCAGGTCGTCGCGCTCGACGGTGTCCGCCGGCAGGTCGTCCGCCAGGAAGTACGCGCCCTTCGAGGTTCCGCCGCGCATCATCATGCAGCGGATGCCGTCAGCCGCGCGCGTCATGGTCCGCAGCGCTGAGGTAGTCGACACCGAGATCGCGCAGCAGGCCGCGCAGGTTGTTGCGGTCGAGGCTGAGCTCACCGCGGAGATAGGCCTCGCGGGAGACCGCCTCTTTCGCGACCCGAGCCCGGGACGCAATGAGCGCTGCTTCGATGGTGTTGCTGGGTACGCAGAGCACGCCGTCGTCGTCGGCGACGATCGCGTCGCCGGGCCGGATCGTGACCCGGCCGACGGTGATCGGCACGTTGACCGATCCGGGCGTGGCTTTTACGGTGCCCTGGGCGTTTTGCGCGCCGGACCAGACCGGGAAGCCCATCGCGCGCAGGTCGACCAGGTCGCGAACGCCGCCGGTTGTGACGATCCCGCGGACGCCGCGGTGCATCAGAGCGGTGGCGAACAACTCGCCGAAGGATCCGTCGAGCGACTCGGACACCGTCGTGACGACGAGAATGTCGTCGGGCTGGCACTGCTCGACCGCAGCGTGGATCATCAGGTTGTCGCCGGGCCAACACAGTACGGTGACCGCGGAACCCGCGATGCGCGCGCCGTCCTGTCGGGCCTGAACGATCGGTCCGACGAGCCCTGACCGTCCCATCGCCTCGTGCACGGTGGCGACCCCGTACTCGGCGAGCTCGGCCAGCATCCGCTCATCGACGCGGGGCACGTCTGTGACGACGATGTTTTTCACTCGAGCACGCTCGTCACCTGCGGGTAGTACCGCATATAGGCCTCGCCGCGGGTATCGACCGGCAGACCGAGGTTCGGGCCGGCATTGCGCTTGACCTGCACTCCCCGCCGAACGGCGAGATCGGTGTAGTAATCCCACATGTGTTTCTGGGCCGGCAGGCACTTCATGGCCGCTTGCTTGGCGGGGAAGGCCGCGGTGATGTCCAGGAGCACCTGGGGAACGAAGCCGGACACCTCGGGCTGATGCGGTTCGAAGAAGAAGACCGGGGGAGCGCCGAGCGGTTCGCCCTCTCCGGGGTAGCCGATCGCCTGAGCGAGGATGCGCGCCTGGAGCGTCATTCGGCACGCAGCGGGGTGGTCCCCGTTATACGGGTCGGTGAGCGGATGCGTGAGCACGACCGTCGGGACGACCCGGCGGAACACGCCGACGAGACGATCGACCAGGTCGGGGGACTCGAGGAGGGGATAGTCGCCCGCATCGAGGAATTCGATTTCGGCACCAAGCGCAGCGGCCGCGCCTTCGGCTTCGGCGCGACGCATGGCCTTGATTTCATCCAGAGTCTTGGCGGCGAGCCATTGGCTGGCGGACTCTCCCCGCTCGCCGAAGGAGAGACAGACGATGACCGCGCGTTCGCCGCGGGCGGTTGCACTGGCAATCGCTCCACCGGCGCGCCAGACGAAGTCGCCGGCGTGGGCACTTATGACAAGGAGGGTGGGGGTGTGAGTACTCATTTGCGTACAGTCGATCATGAAACCCCGGTAATTGTCAACAATTATGTGTACGATTTTTCGAGAGACATTGCGGTCAACGAAATAGTTTGCAGAATCGTTGTCAATTTATTGACCCGTAGTGTTTCGCCGGATAGTTTCGTAGGTACCAGTGCCAGCGACGACGAATCCAGGCGCCGGCAGATGAACGAAGGAGTTCTCGTGACAGCACTACCCCAGAACCTGGCCAGTGCCGTGTCGTCGGCCGGATCCGCGGTCGCACTACTGCGGAACGCCCAGGCGCGCCCGACCGTCTTTCCGGTAGCCCCGGAGTTCAGTAACTGGCGATCCGAGCAGCAGTCGTGGCGGGAATCCGTGGCCTTGCTCGACCAGTCGCACCACATGACCGACCTGTTCCTTCGGGGGTCGGACGCGTTGCGGCTACTGCGTGACCTCGCGGTCAACTCCTTTGAAAACTTCACCGTGGACCGCGCCAAGCAGTTCATCGCGGTCAACCACGAGGGTTTCCTCATCGGCGACGCGATCCTGTTCCACCTCGAGAAGGATTACTTCGACTTGGTGGGTCATTCGATGGCCGTGGACTGGGTGCAATATCAGCTCGAGTCCGGCGACTACGACGTGACCGCCGAACGCGATGGCAACTCCATCGTGCGGCCGGGTCCGCCCCGGCTGTACCGATATGAGCTGCAGGGACCGAATGCCCTCGCCCTCGTGGAGAAGGCGATCGGTGGGGAGATTCCGGCGGTCAAGTTCTTCCACATGACCAGCTTCTCCATCGCCGGAGTGCGGGTGCGGGCGCTGCGTCACGGCATGGCCGGGCAGCCCGGCTTCGAGCTGTTCGGGCCGTGGGAGGAGGGCGAACGGGTGCGCGATGCGTTGCTGGCGGCCGGTGCTGACCTCGGTGTGGTGCCGGTCGGCTCGATGGGCTACTCGAGCGCCAACCTCGAATCAGGCTGGGTGCCGTCGCCCCTGCCCGCGATCTTCTCGGGTCACGGCATGGACGACTACGCCGCCTGGCTCGGCGCTGAGCGCGCCGGTTCGCTCGCGGGCAGTTTCAGTTCGAACCGGATCGATGACTATTACGTCACCCCCTACGACCTCGACTACGGCCGGAGCGTCGCCTTCGACCACGATTTCATCGGCCGGGCGGCGCTCGAGCGTCACGCCGAGAATCAGCGTCGACGCAAGGTGACGCTGGTCTGGAACGCCGACGACGTCGCGGCGGCGATCGGCTCCCTCTTCATTCCCGGCCTGCCGGCGAAATACCTCAGCCTGCCCAAATCGCGCTACGGCCTGTACCAGGCGGACACCGTGCTGAGCAGCGGGACGCAGGTCGGCCTGTCGATGGACTGCGGATACATGGCCAACGAGCAGGTCTTCGCCTCGCTCGCCACCATCGATGTCTCCGCGGCCGCCGTGGGCACCGAGCTGACCGTCATCTGGGGAGAGGAGCCGAACTCGAGCAAGCCCCAGGTCGAGAGACATCGCCAGGTCGAGATTCGCGCGACGGTCGCCCCGGCGCCGTACGTACAGTTCGCCCGCAGTAGCTACCGCGACCGATAATCCACCCCTCATCCAAACAAGGCCAGCAGGCCGGGAAGTGAACCACATGAACCACAAGAACCTCCAGGAAGTCCTTGACGCTTCGGGGAACACCGTTGAGTTGCTGCGCAACTCCAAGCTGGGTGCCTACATCTACCCGGTCGTGCCGGCCGAGTTCACCAACTGGCGCCGTGAAGTGCGGGCGTGGCGCGAAACCGCCGTGTTGTTCGACCAGTCGCACCACATGGACAACCTCTTCATCAAGGGGAAGGATGCGCTGAAGCTCATCTCCGACACGGGGATCAACAGCTTCGCGAACTTTCCGGTGAACATGGCGAAGCAGTTCATTCCGACCGCGTCCAACGGCGGCGTCGTGGGTGACGGCATCCTCTTTCACGAAGCAGAGGACGAGTACGTCTATGTCGGCCGCGCCCCGGTGGCGAACTGGCTGCTGTTCCACGGCGAGACCGGTGGGTACGACGTCGATATCGAGGTGGACCGTCGGTCGAATTCGCGGCCATACGGCAACGCCGTCTCCCGCAAGTACTGGCGCCTGCAGATTCAGGGTCCGAACGCCTGGCCGATTATCGAGAAGCTTCAGGGCGGCCCGGTCGATCAGGTCAAGTTCTTCCGAATGGGAACGCTCAACATCGACGGCGTTCAGGTGCACACCCTCCGGCACGGGATGGCCGGAGCGCCGGGCCTCGAACTCTGGGGTCCCTATGACCAGGCTGAGCGCATCCGCACGGCGATTCTCGAGGCCGGCGCCGAGTTCGGGCTGGAGCCGGTCGGATCCCGCGCGTATTCGTCGAACACGCTCGAGTCGGGGTGGATCCCCTCGCCGCTGCCCGCGATCTACACCGGGGAAGCTGAGCGGGCCTATCGCGAATGGCTGCCCGCGAACGGATACGAGGCCACCAACGCTCTCGCGGGGAGTTTCATCTCCGACGACATCTCGGACTACTACCTGAACCCATGGGAGCTCGGCTACGGCAGCATCGTGAAATTCGACCACGACTTCATCGGTCGGGACGCGCTCGAGAAGATCGACCCCACCACTCAGCGCCGCAAGGTCACCCTTGCTTGGAATGCCGAAGACCTCGGCAAGGTACTCACCTCGGTGCTCGATACCGAGGGTGTCGGCAACCAGTTCTTCGACCTGCCGAACGCGAACTACGGCTCGTCGAGCTTCGACTCCGTGGTCGACGCGGGCGGCAAGGTGGTGGGCGCCTCGCTGTTCACCGGCTACAGCGCCAACGAACGCCGCGGCCTGTCGCTCGCCACGGTCGACCCCGATCTCGAAATCGGCACCGAGGTGCAGGTGTTGTGGGGTGAGCAGCCGGTGAGCGGCAAGACCACCGTGCAGCCCCACGAGCAGGTCGCCGTGCGGGCGATCGTCAGCCCGGCTCCGTACTCCGTCACGGCGCGCGCCGAGTACCACGGCGGGTGGCGCAGCACCGCAGTCTGATCGTCTTAGGTCACCGGCCCGTAACTCAGGGCCGGTGACCGGGTCTGCCAGGTAACCGGAAACCACGAATTTCGGGGCGCAGCGCCGCCGTCGATCGTCCGCGCAGCGCACCCAGCCACAGTCCCGTTCCGTAGGCGAGATCGTCGGCTCGGCGGGCGAGCCCGAACCGGACAATATCGAGCTGCGGCCTCGTGCGTCGGTAGTCCAGCACGATATCGAGCAGGGCGGCGGCGATCGTCGCTCGGCGAAGCCGCGGAGAAAAGATGCTGGCGACTGCGGCGATCGGCCACCAGTGTCGGGTGAGCAGCGCCATGGCCTGGGACACTGACGCGGCGACACCGGTTGCTGTGAGAGCGACGGCGATCCGCACCGGATGCTCGTGGCGGGTCAGTCTGCGCGCGATGAACCCCGCCGCAACGGCCGAGATCCCGAGGGCGACCGGGACCGACCACGCTCGCTGCGCCAGCAGCGCCAGAACAACGCCGACGCTCCAGGGCGCGAGGATTGCCGGGGCGATGTTTCCGGGGTGCCGCAGTGCGAGCGCGTGACCTCCCGTGCCGTAGAACGCCTTACGCCTGGCCCAGTCGGAAAATGTCACTCGGTGTTCGTGGGCGCTCGTCGCGGCCGGTTCGTAGCGCACTCTCCAGCCCTGGTCGACGAGTTTCCAGACGAGGTCGACGTCTTCGCCGACTCGCATACCGTCGGTGAATCCGGCGCCAAGGGCATCGACGCGTGCCACGACGAAGGCCGTCGACACCCACGACACCCGTGCGCGCGGGCGCACCGTGGCCGGAGTCGGCCCGAGGTCAAGCGATGACCGCGCGTCCTCGTAACGGGAGATCCAGTTGACCCGAGTCGACAGTTGAAGCCCGATTACTCGCGGCGCGACGAGGGCGACCCTTGGATCAACGAAGTGCCGGAGCAATGTTGCTACGGCTCCGTCGGTGACGACCATGTCATTGTCGACGAATACGACGTAGGTCGTGTGCACCAGACGTAGCCCCGCGTTGCGTGCGCCAGCTGGGCCCAGGTTCTCGGGCAGGGCGATGAACTCGGCTCCGTGCGCGGTAGCGATTGTTCGGGCGGCGCTCGGATCGGGCGAGGCGTCGTCGACAACGATGACCGCTTTGCCCGGTCCGATACTCGTCAGGAGGCGGTCGAGCGATTGCGGCCGGCCGTAGGTAGGAATCACGTAGGTGACGTCGCTCTCATCCGCCGTAGGGAGCGTGTCGAATACCGGATCGGCCATACCAATTTCGAGCAGCTTGTCGGCGAGGCCCCCAGAGCTCGCACTGGCGACCGTCAGCCGGCGCCCGGCGAACATACTGGCGGCGGCCGTGGACAGGTAGATGGCGCGGGTTGGGGAGCCTCCGACGAGGGAGCGGCCCCCGTCGCGGACCGTGACCGTGCGGTTGAGTTCGACCGTGAAACCGGGTGGGAGCAAAGCCGGCGGCGGCATCATGATCGGTCTTTCGTGGCGACCGATGCCGGTGCGCCAGTTGGGCCGGGGGCACGCAGACATCCACGGGAGTCGGTCGACTCGCCGAGGATCCGGCGACGCACGCCGGTGCACATGTCGTTCAGTAGGGCTGCCCCCAGGTCAGCGGATGCCCCGGTCGGGTCTCCGAGAATTCCGGTCGGTGACACCGACCGCACGCCCTCCGCGGCAAGCCGACCGGACAGGGTCGACATCGGCGCCGTCGCGCCCGGCACGGCCGATTCCACGTGAACGAGCGTGGCGTCCAAACACAGCAGAATCGATGTCTCGGTGATTCCAGCATGGGCATCTCCCCTGGCAACCGCGCAGGGAGCCCAGGCAACAGCGTGACCCTCGCCGATGAGCTGAGGCACGGCTGCGGTGAGCGCTGCCAGGTTGCCGCCATGGCCGTTGATGAGGACAATCCGACCAGCCCAGGTGGAGAGTGAGCGCACCAGCTCGACGATTACCGTCGTGAGCGCTTCGGTGCCGATCGACACGGTCCCCGGAAAATCCTGGTGCTCACCGCTCGCCCCATACGGCAGAGCCGGAGCCACTACGACGGAATAGCCCCTGGCAGTGAGATCCGTGGCGACCCGCTCGGCCACCGCGGACGCGACTATCGTGTCGGTGCAGAACGGCAGGTGCGGTCCGTGCTGCTCGGTCGAACCGAGGGGCACGAGCACGAGCGGAGTGGGCGGGATCGACGGCCACGTGCTGCGCGCTAATTCACCCGGCATGGCGCCCCCTCGTTCGACTCCTGGTCTGGCCTCAAGAGTATTGCGCTGTCGTGGTCTGAGTGACGCTGCGCGGGATTAACGCCGAATGGCCGCGTCGATGTCGCTGGTGGCTCCGAGGGTGCGGGAGAACGTCGGCGGGATGTAGAAGTCTGCGGGCGACAGCTCGTGGATCGAACTATGACCCAGGCCGAGGACGGCCGAGTCGAGTCCGCTGCGCAGAATGTCGAGCACGTTCTCGACGCCGGCCTGTCCGTTCGCAGCCAGACCCCACAGGTAGGCACGGCCGATCATGACCGCCCGCGCTCCGAGCGCGACGGCCTTGGCCACATCGCTGCCCCGACGGATGCCGCCATCCAGCACGATTTCCACGTTACCATTCACCGCAGCGGCCACCGAGCCCAACATGCGGATCGACGCGGGAGTGCCGTCGAGATTGTTGCCGCCGTGGTTCGACACCGAGATCGCCGTTACGCCGGCGTCGACCGCTCGGCGGGCATCGTCGACCCGGGAGACACCCTTGAGCATGAACGGGCCGCCCCAAGTCTCCCGCATCCAGGCGACGTCCGCCCAGGAGGGCGGGGGTGTCTGCATCCACTCGTAATAGGCACCGAAGAACGTCGGGGCCGTTCCGCCGGGAGGAGTGAGGTTGGGCGCGGTCAGGTCGGGGATCCGGCCGGACTTCGCAAACCGCAGCAGCCACTGCGGGTGCGGCAGTACGTTGGGCGCGAAGTTGATCATGGTCTTCAGGCTCATCTTCTCCGGAATTTGCGGGCTGCCCCAGTCGCGACCGTTGGAGAAGGACCAGTCGAGGGTGGCGATGAGACCCTTGGCGCCGGCGTCTCGCGCCCGGTCCATCCGCTGCACCATCGCATCCCGCGAGCCGGACCAATACATCTGGAAGAACGTGTTCGGGTTGGCGGCAGTCACGTCCTCAACGGGCTTACTCGCAAAGGAGCTCAGGCCCATGATGGTGCCGCGATTGGCGGATGCCCGCGCGACGGCGACTTCGCCGTCGGGGTGCACGGCTTGCACGCCCGTCGGCGAGATGATGACCGGCAAGGAGATGGGAATGCCCATCACCGTTGTCGACAGGTCCCGCACCGCCTGATGCCCGGCGACGTGCGGGGAAAATCCCAGTTCGCCGAACGCCGCCATGTTGTCGTCAATGGTCAGCCCGCGCTCGGACCCCGCAACGAGGGCCCCATAGATCGAGGAGGGAAGTGCTCTCTTCGCTCGGCGCTGAGCTTCGGCAACCGTTTCAAACCACGCGTTTTTCGCCATGGAAATTCCTGCTTTCTGATCGTCGTTGAGAACGGGACAGCCGTGCAGCACTCGCCGCGAGTGCGCCGAGCTGCGGTTCACGGCGACGAGCCGCCACGTTCGCCGCAGTGGTGGCGCCCCTAACTGCAGCCGCACCCGCCGTCGCCGCTGCCGCAAGAACCACCGGATGGCACCGCCGCGAGCAGGTTCCTGCCCGCCAGGGGGCTTTCGTCGGGGCTGAACCCGACGAGGGGGCTGACCTCGCAGTCGCTCGCGTTCACCGGGGCCATGCCCGAGCGACGGCTCAGGGTGAGCTGCACCGGTCCCATCCCCTTGCGTCCTTCTCGGGTGGTGCGGTGCGAGTGATCTTCGATGGACGAGGTCGGCAGCACCGGGCCGCCGTCCTTCTGCGTGCGGTTCTTCAGCAACTCTTCGCCGTAACCCTGCACGCACTCCGGGTCTGGACCGTCGAGCGGCAGTCCGGTGAAGAACTTGGCGGCCATGCAGCCGCCCTTGCAGGTGTCGAAGAACTGGCACGAGGTGCACGCTCCGCCCGACTGGGGTTCGCGCAGCTTGAGAAAGAGCTCCGAGTGCTGCCACACCTCCTGGAAACCGCCCTCCGAGCGAACGTTTCCGGCGAGGAACTCCTCGTGAATGGCGAACGGGCAGGCGTAGACGTCGCCGATCGGGTCGATCAGGCAGACGACCCGACCCGCGCCGCAGAGGTTGAGGCCGGGCAGTGCGTCGCCGAAGGCGGAGAGGTGGAAGAACGAGTCCCCCGTGAGTACTCCCTCGCCGTGGGCGACTAGCCAGTCGTAGAGTTCGCGCTGTTGCGCCTGCGTGGGGTGCAGTTCGTCCCAAACATCCGCTCCCCGGCCAGAGGGGCGCAGGCGGGTGAGTCGCAATTGGGCGTCGAACCGGTCGGCCATGGCTTTGAACTCGTCGAGCTGGCTGATGTTCTGACTGGTGCAGACGACCGAGATCTTGAATCCCTTGAAGCCGGCGTCGTACATATTGTGCATGGCTGTCATGGCGGTGGCGTAGGAGCCGGGGCCGCGCACGTGATCGTTGACCTCGGCGGTGGCGCCGTCGAGCGAGATCTGAACGTCGACGTAGTCGCTGTTGACGAGGCGCTGGGCAATCTCCGGGGAGATTTTTACGCCATTGGTCGAGAACTTGACTCCGACGTGGTGCTCCGAGGCGTAGTCGACGAGTTCCCAGAAGTCGGGACGCACCGTCGGCTCGCCACCGCCGATGTTGACGTAGAAGACCTGCATCCGCTCAAATTCGTCGATGACGGCTTTCGCCTCCGCCGTCGTCAGTTCGCGCGGATCGCGGCGCCCTGAGCTCGAAAGGCAGTGCACGCAGGACAGATTGCAGGCGTAAGTCAACTCCCAAGTCAAACAGATGGGGGCGTCGAGGCCGTATTCGAACAGATCCACCAGACGCTCGGTCTTGCGCGGCGTGTCTTTCGGGGCGAGCACGAAGGGGGACGTTCTGGGTGCATCGAGAAGTGTCATGAGGCCCTTTCGACGACCATGGAGGAGTTCGCGAGCGTGCCGAGAGCACGCTGGTAGCGGGGCAGATCGCGATCAGCGATGCCCGCCGCCGTGCACGCTGCGCGAGCAGAGGGTGCGTCCGCGAGAGTTCGCACGACGGCGAGAAGCGTCGTGTCTTTCAGAAAGGAGAGCTTGCGGGTGCCGAAATGGTAGAGCAGCGCACCGAAGGGCTCTGGGCGAACGGATACCTGGGGATGAAGATCCCATCCCCGGTCAAGATCCAGATCGGGCATGGCAGCGCTTTAGTAGACGCCGCACATACCGTCGATCGAGATCTCCTCGACCAGGGTGTCAGACTCGAGATTCGACCCAGCAGACTGTTCCGTGCTGGCCGGTGCAGATTTGGTGTGACTGGTTTTTTTTAGGGAAACCATGTGGTACTCCTTGTGCTAGATATCGACGTCAGTGGCGAAAGTCTCGTGCATGCAACAGACTAGTGGCACTCAGTGCCGAAAGAATAGGGGCAGATGCAGATGGGCAACGTTGACCGCCCGGCAGCGAGCATTGGCCGGCAGCCGCTGACGACCCGCGCCGCCCTGAGCCACATCGCGCTCGAGCTATTTATTGAGCGCGGTTTTGAGCAGACGACCGTCGACGACGTGGCGAGAACCGCCGGGATCGGACGTCGAACCCTATTTCGGTACTTTCCCTCGAAGAATGATTTGCCCTGGGGCGACTTCGATGCTGAACTCGGGCGCATGCGAGCGTTCCTCGCCGCGACCGAGGAGACCGTGTCCCTCGTCGATGCGCTCACCCGGGCGGTCGTTGAATTCAATCGATTCCCGCCGGAAGAAATTCCGTTCCACCATGAGCGGATGAACCTTCTGCTTAACGTGCCGGCACTCGTGGCCCACTCCACGCTCCGCTACTCCGAGTGGCGCCGTGTGGTGTCGGATTTCGCCGCCCTGCGCCTGGGAACGGCCCCCGATGCGATCGAGCCCAACGCTATTGGCTGGGTGTGTCTGGGAGCATCGCTCGCTGCCTATGAGCAGTGGCTCAAAGACGACAACTCCGATCTCATCGAGTTGCTCGAATCGTCTTTTCTGCTGCTGCGGAGAGTCTTTTCGGCGCCCCAGTCCGCACCCGTCCTGGGTGACACCGAGCATGACTGACGGCGGCTCGGTGCCGGACCTGATCTACGACGTGATCGTGGTCGGCGCCGGAGCTGCGGGTGCACCCCTCGCCGCCCGACTGAGCGAGGATCCCCAGCGCCAGGTCCTGCTCCTGGAGGCAGGATCGGTGCCTGCGTCGACCGCAGCCTTCCCACCCGAACTGCTCGATTCCGGAACCGTGCAGGGGGCGATGCCGGGACATCCGGAGAATTGGTCTTTTCTGGGCCATCTGACCCCGGAGCTGCCCTACTCGATCGCTCGGGGTCGAATCCTGGGCGGATCATCAACGATCAATGGCGCCTACTTCATCCGAGCCAGGATTTCCGATTTCGACTCCTGGTCGGTCGGGGCACCGGAGTGGGCGTGGGACAAGGTGCTGCCCTTCTATCGCCGGATTGAAACTGACCTGCAATACGGTGAGACGGCCGTGCACGGCGGCACAGGGCCGATAACCGTCGGTCGGTCCGCGCAGGATCATCCCGCGACCGTTGCTTTCGGCGCGGCGGCCGCCGAGCTGGGATTCCCGGCCGAGTCAGACAAGAACGCTCAGGGGGAGCCGGGCTACGGCCCGGTGCCGATGAACACGATCGGCGGGGTCCGCCAGAACACCGGGATCGCCTATGTGAATCCGGTGCGGCACCGGGCGAACCTCACGGTCCGGGGCGACAGCTACGTTCGTCGGGTGCTGTTCGATGGCGTGCGGGCCACCGGTGTTGAGGTGATCCGTGACGGCGTCATCATGACGCTGCGCGCGCACGAAATCGTGTTGTCGGCCGGGGCGATCAAGTCGCCACACCTGCTTCTGGTCTCCGGGATCGGCCCGCGCGTGCAGCTGGACCGGTTCGCTATTCCGGTCGTTCGCGACCTTCCGGGTGTCGGGGCGAATTTCAGCGACCACCCGGACATCGCGGTGCTCTGGCAGCCCCGCCGACGGATCGTCGACTATCGCACGTCCCAGTCGATGGAAGCCTGCCTGAACTTCACGTCGACCGGGTCCACCACCTCGGGCGACCTGGAGATCCTCCCGATGCTCAAGCCGATGGGGTACCTGCTGACCGGAAGCCCCCGCGGGGCGCTCGTCACAGCGCGCGCCCTGGCGCGGCATCCGCTTCGCTCGCTCCGAGCCATGCGCGGGGTCTCGCTTGGCCGGTTCGCGTCCCAGGCCGCTCATCGGGGCGACCTGGCCCTGCTCGTGGCCGTGCAGGCGGAGACCTCGCGGGGGACCATCAGCCTGGTCTCGGGCGACCCTGGCGTGCAACCCCGGATCGACTACAACTACCTCTCGACCGAGCGCGACCTCGAACGCATGCGGGAAGTCGTGCGCGTCGCGGTGCGGCTATTGCGAGCGGATGCTTACAAACACCTGTTCCGTCGACTGACCGAACTGACCGACACGGTCCTCGACGACGATGACCTGCTTGATGGGTGGCTACGGTCTCACCTTGGCACGGCGATCCACCTGTGCGGCAGCGCCCGGTTCGGACCGGCTGGCGATCCGGGAGCCGTCGTCGACCAATACGGGCGCGTGCACGGTGTCGTGGGGCTGCGCGTCGCCGACACCTCGATCCTGCCGACGGCACCCCTGCGCGGCCCGGCCGCGACGGCGGTTCTGGTCGGGGAACGCGTGGCCGACTTCATGCGGCGTGGCCTTTAGGACCCCAGCGCTGGTCGCGGGCGCGGAATCACACGGCAGCGGTCCTGAATTGAGCCACCGCGGAGGGGGCGGCGAGGGTGCGTGAGATGGCCCGCGCGGCGGTCGACAAGGCCGGCAACAGGGCTTGAATCGTGGTGGACTTCGAGTGCACGGTGACGCCGAGAGCGGCGACGACTCGACCGTGAGGGCCGCGGATCGGGACGGCGGCGGCGGTGGCGTGGGGGGTGATGGAATCTTCCGCGATGGCCACGCCCATGCGGCGCACGTCGGACATCACCCGTCGCAGCACTTCGGGATCCGTCAGGGTCATCGGGGTATAACTCTGCAAAGGCGTCGTCAGTACTTCGTCTTGCAGCTGCTGGGACGCATAGGAAAGCAGGACCTGGCCCGTGGCCGTGGCGTGCAGGGGCCAGCGACCACCGGTTCTGCTGAGTACGCGTGGGCCGTTGTGCACTCGCCAGGATTCCACGTAGACGGTGTCGTGTCCGTCGAGGACGGAAAGGTGCACATTGGCATTCGTGGCGACTTGCAACTCCCGAAAATACGGCAGGGCCACCTCCCGCAGGTGCAGCCCCTGCGGCTCGAGGGAGCCCAGTTCGAGAAGCCGCATGCCGATGGCGTATCGGCCCTCCGTGGAGCGCGCCAGCGCTCCCCAGGCATGGAGTTCGCCCACCAACCGGTGAGCGGTGCTCAGCGTCAGGCCAGCGCGGCGACTGATTTCGCTGAGGGTGAGCACGCGATGGCCCTCATCAAACGCCCCCAGGATAGCCAGGGTTCGTTGGGCAGCAGTCATTTGCGGCGTCTCCGCACGCTGTGCAGATCGCGCGGAATTGATCGGGCTAATGGTCATCGTCGACCAACCTTCGGTTGTTGTTTGTTTGTACAGACACTAGCTGACAGACGATCGCACGGAAACCCCTCGTTTCGTAACAGTCGGGGATAGTCTTCCGCCCCGTGGTAATCGGGCCCGACGTCGTGGGGTCGGTGTCTAGGCTCGGATCAACAGAGCCGTACCGTCTTCGGATGTGCGTGCATTCACCTGCGAAACGAGGCCCGGTCCATGAGCGAACTAGGAAATCGGTCGATGAGCGGCCAGGTTGCTGTCGTCACCGGCTGCGGTAAGACGGACGGCATGGGCCACGCGATCGCACGCTCGCTGGCACGGGAGGGCGTGCGCCTGGTGATCACCGACAAGGCGTCGGGCGGGGTTCCCAACGATCGGCAGCGTGCCCTCGGGGTCGCGTCCGGTGATGGACTGGCTGACCTGGCTGCGGAGTTGCGCGCTGCCGGCGGCGAGGTTGCGACCGTTCTGGGTGATATCTCGGATGCTGCGGATGCCGAACGGCTGATTCGCACCGCGGTCGAGACCTTCGGGCAGCTGGACATCCTCGTGAACAACGCGTCAGCACCGCAGGGACTGGACCGCCAGGACATCGAGGATGTTCCGCTCGAGCTGTTCGATCGCCTCATCGACGTCAACCTTCGCGGCACGTTCTACATGTGTCGCGCGGCGGTCCCGCACATGAGGAAAGGCCGGTACGGCCGCATCGTCAACATTTCGTCGATGGCCGGTCTGAGCGCGGCCCCCGCATCGGTCGCGTACTCGGCGTCGAAGGCCGGCGTGCTGGGCTTGACCAGGGCCCTGTCCATGGATCTTGGTCCCTGGGGGATCACGGTGAACGCCTTGTGCCCCGGGCTGGTGGCCACCAGCCGGGTATCGATGGACCCATCGCCCGACCTGGACCTTGCAGAAATGCTCCGGGTGCGCGGGCGCGCCATCCCGGTCGGCCGGGTTGGGCAACCGGACGACATCGGCGCGGCGGTCCGGTTCCTGGCCTCGCCGGAGAGCGGCTACATCACCGGGCAGGCGATCCCCATCGACGGCGGCGGACTCACCCCGTTCCCGCTTCGGCAGCCACCCGAGGTTCCTGAAGCCTCCACAGTTCCAACGAAGGAGAAGGTGTCATGAGTATCGACCAGCAACAGCTAGCGGACTTTCGCAAGACCATGGAGGCAGACGATTATCACCTCGATGTCGAGCTGACCGGTGGCTCCGCCCTGGCCACCATCGTGGCCGGCCCGACGGCCTGTGCGGAATGTCTCGTACCCAAACACCTCATGCGCAGCATGCTGGCCCCGATGCTCGGCGTGGGGGTCGAGAACATTCAGGTTATCTACCCCGTCGAAGTCCACAGCGAAGGAGCGTGACCTCATGGAGGTAAGTCTCGAAGGCAAAGTAGCCCTCATCACGGGCTGCGGGCCCAACATCGGCAGCGGGATTGCACTCGCACTGTCGCGCTACGGGGCGAAGGTCGCCTGCAACGACGTGTCCACCGAGGCGATCGATTCCTGCATCCGTCGCATCGAGCGCAACGGTGGGGAGGCCATGGCTGCTCCCGGGGATGTCACCGATGAGGAGCAGGTCAAGGGCTACATCGACGCCGTGCTCGAGCGCTGGGGTCGCATCGACATTCTCGTGAACAACGCAGCGCTGCTCGGCGGCAGCGGAGTCCTCGACGAAAGCGCGGCCGCATTCGAGCGTTCCGTTCGGGTGTCGTCGCTGGGCTACTTCCTGAACACCAAGCACGTCGGGCGGGCCATGGCGGAGCGCGGCATTCGCGGTTCCATCGTCTGCATCTCGTCCTCGAACGGCTGGAACGGCTCGGCCGGCATCATCGCCTACGCGTTCAACAAGGGTGGTGTGAACAACTTCGTGCGCGCGGCGGCCATGGACCTGGCGCCCTATGGCATTCGGGTCAACAGCTTCACCCCGACCGCACCGACGCCGGACAACCCCGAGCTTCTGGCGGCCGGCGCTCGCAGCGTGCTGCAGGGAAATCCCGCTGGCGCCTTCAAGAACGGTTTGGGGGGCGAGAGCGGAGAGGAGCCCTGGCGTCGATCTGCGCGCTGGAGCGGCACACGCCCACCGATGGTTCCGCTGGGGTCCACCGGAACCCCGACGGATATCGGCCACGCCGTCGCCTGGCTCTCGTCCGACTACGCGCGCCTGATCACCGGCACCGACCTGGTCGTCGATGGCGGTGCCAGGGCGAAGAACTTCGCCTACTTCCCGGCCGACCCAGACCAGATCGCCGGCCCGCTGCCCCTCATCAACCTCGACACGGCGGCGCTGCCGGTGGGTTGACGTCGCGCTGCGCAGAATATGACTGTGGCCCGGCGGACGCCGGGCCGCAGTCAGGTCTTGAGACGGAGCTAGACGGACACTCGTGCAGCGGGAGTCGGAGAAGCGAGACGATTCTCGGGCGAATATACCGGCGACCCCAGCAAAAACCCGATGGCCTGCGAACGGATGTCGTCGAGCGGCTCATCGGGGAAGGCCGCCTCGATCGTTGCGTGGCGGTCCACCACGCCGGCCTTGAACTCGGGGTGGGTGAGGATGAACATGTCGCCGCGAATCACTCCCTGCAAGACCCGCTCGCCAGCCTCTTCCGCGCTCATGTAGGGAGGAAGCTTGGTGGCAGGTGCCGCCGAGTGCGGCCCGACGGGATACCCCGTCTGGCCATACTCGGCGGGTCGATTGGCCACGCCCTGGGCGATGTTGCTGTGGGTGGGGCCGGGGCAGTACGCCGAGACGCCAATGTTTTCGCTGAGCAGTTCGAGGTGGAGCGCCTCGGAGAGCGCGATGACGGCGGCCTTGGTCATCGAATAAATTCCCGCCACGATCGGCATCAGTCCGGCCATCGAGGAGGTATTCACGATGTGCCCACCCTCACCATGGCTGCGGATCTTGGGCAAAAAGGCTTGGATGCCGTTTGCGACGCCCTTGATATTGACGTCGATTGCCCAGTCCCAATCGCTTGAGGTGGCCTGACTCACCGGTCCGGTGAGACCGATTCCAGCGTTGTTGACGAGCACGTGGATACGACCGAATCGCTGCTCGATCTCGTCGGCGGCCGCCCGCATGGCTGCCAAATCGGTCACATCCACTTGCATCGGGTAGACATCCAGGCCCTGTTCGGCGAAGATCGCCACCGTCTCCTCGAGGTGGTCCGTTCGACGACCGGTGACCGTGACCTTCATGCCCGCGCGTGCGAACGCGAGAGCGATCCCACGACCGATTCCGCTTGAGCCACCCGTGATGACGGCTACCTTGCCAATAGTTTCCCGCATTGCTCAGGGCTCCTTGTTCGGGGATGGGGTGGTCGGGGTGAGTCCGAAGAGCCGAGCAGCGTTGTCCTTGAGGATCATCGGCACAACTTCGGGCTTGATAGGAAGTTTGCTGAAGTCACTCAACCATCGATCCGGAGTGATCACCGGAAAGTCCGAGCCGAAGAGCATCTTGTCGCGCAGCAGGGTATTCGCATACTGAACCAGCTGCGGCGGGAAGTACTTCGGTGACCAGCCAGAGAGGTCGATGTAAACCCGCGGCTTGTGGGTCGCGACCGCAAGCGCCTCGTCCTGCCAGGGGAAGGAGGGGTGCGCGATGATGATGTCCATATCGGGAAAGTCGGCTGCGACATCGTCGAGGAAGAGCGGGTTGGCGTACTTCAGCCGAACGCCGCCACCGCCCGGCTGACCGGCACCGACGCCGGTCTGCCCGGAATGGAAGAGCGACACGAGACCGTGCCCGGCGATGACCTCGTAGAGCGGGTAGGCGCTGCGATCGTTTGGGTAAAAGCCCTGGGCGCTCGGGTGGAATTTGAACCCTCGAACGCCGTACTCCCCGATCAGTCGTTCGGCTTGTTCAACGCCCGCTTTGCCCCGCGCCGGATCAATGCTGGCGAAGGGGATGAGCACGTCGGAATTCTCGGCCGCGAGGCGGGCGATTTCTTCGTTCGACGGCTCGGGATCGGTGCCACTGCGCGAGACGGTGTCGACGGTGAAGACCACCGCCGCCATCTTGCGCTCGCGATAATAGGCGGCGAGTCCCGGAATGTCGTACATCGGCATGGTGCCGATTCCAAAGTATTCACCCATCGCCTCATTGCCCAGACGTTCATCGTGGGCGTGGTCGACGGATCGGTGCACGTGGGTGTGCACGTCGATGGCGACGATCTGGTCGACGTCGATCTTGTGTTCGCTCATGAAAACAGGTCCTCGGTGTAGGTGGCGGTGGTATTGCGTCGCACATCTTCACAGGTCACACCGGGCGCACACTCCTTGAGAACCAGATGCCCATCGATCAGGTAGAAGACGGCCAGGTCCGTGTAGATCCGGGTGACGACGCGCAAACCGGTCAGGGGAAACGTGCACCGGGGCACGATTTTCGGTTCACCCTTGCGATCGACGTGCTCCATGCACACCCAGACTTCGGGAGTGCCGACGACGAGGTCCATCGCACCACCGACCGCGGGGTTACGGCCCGGCACATACCAGTTGGCGAGATCACCGACCTCTGAGACCTGCAGTGCACCGAGCACCGTCACGTCGAGATGACCACCCCGAACGATGGCAAAGGATGTCGCCGAATCGACGATCGCCGCCCCCGCGTTCAGGCTGACCGGCTGCTTGCCGGCATCCGTGAGGTCCGGGTCTTCGTTGTCGAGCCCGGGATAGGGACCCATGCCGAGGATTCCATTCTCGGCGTGCAGGAAGATTTCGCGGTCGGCCGGAAGGAAATTGGGCACCGCGAGCGGAATCCCCACGCCGAGGTTGACGGTGTAACCGTCGACCAGATCTTCCGCCAGCCGACAGGCGATCTCGTCGCGAGTGCGGCCGGTAACCGGCACGGCCGTGGTGTAGTTCGCGGTCATCGGGGGCACGCTTCCATTCGAGGGCTCGGCGTAGCCGGTATCGGCGCGCTGGTCATGACCACGTGGTCGACAAAGACGCCGGCGAGGTGCACGTCATCGGGTTCGATTTCGCCCGTCTCGACCAGCTGCTCGACCTCGGCGAAGGTCGTGCGCCCGGACATCGCGGCGACCGGGTTGAAGTTGCGCGCCGACAGATGAAAGCGCAGATTGCCCTTCGGGTCGGCCTTCTGGGCTTTGGCGAATCCGAAATCGGCGGTTATACCCGTCTCAAGCACGTGTGGACGACCGTTGATCTGCCGCGCTTCCTTCTCGGGAACAAAGGATGCGACACCGTCGTCGCCGTAAGACAACGGGAACGTTCCGTCGGCCAACATCGTCCCGGCGCCCGACGGTGTGAAGAAGGCTCCGATACCGCTCCCGCCGGCGCGCAGGCGCTCGGCGAGGGTGCCTTGCGGAACCAGTTCGAGTTCGATCTTGCCGGCAAAATATAAGTCGTAGAACTCCTGCAGAATCGGAAACGAGGCGGTGACGCGGCGCACCCTGCCCTCCATGACGAGCCGACCTACGCCGGTGAAATCGTTTCCAACGTTATTGACGATGACGTGCAGGTCGCGGCGATCCAAATCGCAGAGGGCATTGAGCAAGGCATCGGGGCGACCGGAGCTGCCGAACCCGCCAATGGCGATTGAAGAACCGGACCGAACGACGTCGAGCGATTCCATCAAGTCGGGTCTGAATTTGTTGATCACCGTTTGTCCTATCTCATTGTTCGGCAGGTCGTTACGACGTTCGGCGACCGGGTCCTCCGGAAGCATCTGCCCGGTTGTGGGACGCAAGGCCATTCGCCACCACGTTCTGACGCTTGCGCCCAGCTAACACGGGTTGAGTGCGGAACGCAGTTTGTCTTCCGTGCGGTGAAAGGGATCTGTTTTACGCGGTGCCCGAGGGTCACTGTAGGAGAACTCGCGAAGAAGCGCTGTCGACGCAGGTGTCGGCACTGAATTGAGCTGGATCAGTAGCAGCAGCCAATCAACGCGAAAGAGTAATCAACTAACGCGAAGGGGAACACATGAGTATGACCACACGTGCGGCGGTCTGTCGTGAGCCAGGTCAACCGTGGGAGATCACCGAACTCGAACTCGACGCCCCGAAGGCGAACGAGGTTCGGGTGAAGTTCTATGCGGCTGGCATGTGCCACTCGGATGACCATATCCAGAAGGGCGACGCGATGATGCGCCTGCCCGTCGTCGGTGGTCATGAGGGCGCTGGAGTGATCGAATCCGTGGGTGAGGGAGTTACCAGGGTCAAGGTCGGCGACCATGTCGTCTGCTCCTTCATCCCGGCCTGTGGATTCTGTCGGTACTGCTCCACCGGCCGTCAGAACCTCTGTGACGCCGGCAAGAACGCCTCGACCGGTGAGTTTGCTGACGGCACGTTCCGCTTCCATCAGGACGGCGTCGACTTCGGTGGCCTGTGTGTCCTGGGAACGTTCTCGCAGTACGCGGTCGTTTCGGAGTACTCCGTCATCCCCATCCCCGACGACATTCCCTTCGAGGTCGCCGCACTCATCGGCTGCGGTGTTCCCACCGGATGGGGATCGGCCGTGCATATGGCCAAGGTCCAGGCCGGTGATACCGTCGTGATCTTCGGATCGGGCGGCGTCGGCAGCAACGCCGTTCAGGGCGCGGCGCTTGCCGGTGCCCAGCGCGTCGTCGTCGTGGACCCGGTCGAATTCAAACGCGAAATGGCCATGGTCTTCGGCGCTACGCACACCTTTGCGACCGCCCAAGAGGCAACCGCGTTCATCATTGACGTGACCCAGGGTGAGCTGGCTGACCACGCCATCATCACCGTCGGTATCCTCCACGACGAGGTGATCGCCGATGCGCTGAACATCGTGGGCAAGTCCGGACAGGTGACCATCACCGCTGTCGGCAAGGGCATGATCGACGAAAACCCCGGCAAATTGATCGGCTACCAGCGCCGAATCCAAGGTGCGATCTACGGCGGTTGCAACCCGCTTTACGACGTGCCCCGGCTGGTCAGCCTGTATCAGAGTGGCGACCTCAAGCTCGACGAGCTCATCACGAAGCGCTACCGCCTTGAAGATGTCAATCAAGGCTTCCAAGACATGTTGGATGGCAAGAACATCCGCGGCGTCATCATTCTCGAGCACTGATCCAGAAAGGACATCAATCATGACCATTACATCAGCCTCCACTTCTACGTCCACAGACTCGCTCCTCATCGACGGACGGCAACTGATCGGCCGCGAATGGGTGCCATCGGCGACCGGCCGCACGATCGACGTGATCAACCCGGCCAACCGTGAACTCCTCGCGCGCATCCCCCGCAGCGACGCCGCGGATGTCGACGCGGCCGTGGAGGCAGCCGAGCAGGCGTTTCCGGCCTGGCGCGACACCAATGCCTCTGTTCGAGCCAGCATCATTTTCCGCTGGGCGGACCTGATTGAGCAGAACGCAGACGAGCTGGACCAGCTTGAGTCGCAAGAGGTGGGCCGACCCAGCTGGGGCCCCTCTCGCCTGCCCGCTCAACTGCGCTTCATCGCCGGTCAAGTCGACAAAGTTCAGGGAGTGTCGCTGCCGACCTATTCGCCCGACACCATCGGGTTCACCCTGCGTGAGCCGTACGGCGTCGTGGGGGCCATCATTCCGTGGAACGCTCCGGGAGCGATGTTCCTGAACGAGGTCGGTGCGGCGATCGCAGCGGGCAACACGATCGTGATCAAGCCAGCCGAGGATGCCCCGTTGACGCCGTTGGCGCTGGCCAAGCTGGCGCTGGACGCCGGGGTCCCCGCCGGGGTTATCAACGTCGTGACCGGATACGGCAGTGAAGCTGGCGCGGCGATCCCGGCGCACCCGCGCATCCGACGCATCGGTTTCACCGGCTCGCCGGCGACCGGCTCGTTGATCATGGAGGCGTGTGCGCGCAATCTCACCCCACTCCACCTCGAACTCGGCGGCAAATCACCGCAGGTCGTTTTCGCCGATGCTGACCTCGACGCTGCGGTCCCCGCGATGGTGGCCGGCATCACGCTCAACACCGGTCAGATCTGCGCCGCGGGATCTCGCGTCGTGGTGATGCGCAGCATCCACGCCGAACTGGTCGATCGACTGGCTGCCGAAATGCAGAAGGTCACGGTTGGTCCGTGGCATCAGCCGGTCACGATGGGGCCGCTGATCAATGAGAAACAGTACGATCGCGTGCTCAACTACATCGAACTCGGCAAGCAGGGCGGCGCGGATGTCGTGACCGGTGGAGGCGTGCCGCAGGGTGACCTCTACGGAAACGGGTTCTTCGTCCAGCCGACCCTGTTCGATAACGTCTCGCCAGATATGCGCATCGCCCAGGAGGAGATCTTCGGACCAGTGCTGTCCGTCATCGCGGTCGACACCGAGGAAGAGGCCATTGCGGTTGCCAATGGCACCGATTATGGGCTGGTCGCCTCGGTGTGGACGCAGGATGTCGGTATCGCGGTGCGAATGAGCCGCGCCCTGAACGCTGGCCAGGTCGGCGTCAACAACGCGATCGGTGCTGGCGTCATCGGCGGTCCCTTCGGCGGGTACAAGAACAGCGGCTTCGGCCGGACTATGGGCGCGGATTCCGTTCTCAACTGGACACAGGTCAAGACGGTTTCGATGCGTTCCGCAACGCTTCCGCAGTTCTAAGAAGGAGCAGGATCATATGGCAACGATAACCACCCGCGCCGCCGTTGCGCGCGCCCCCCAGCTGGGTTGGGAAATCACTGAACTTCAGCTTGACGACCCCCAAGAGCACGAGGTGCGGATCAAGTTCGCAGCCTCGGGGCTGTGTCACTCAGATCATCACATCACGACGGGTGACGCCCCCGTCCGCCTCCCGATGGTCGGCGGGCACGAAGGTGCCGGCATCGTGGAATCCGTCGGCGCAAACGTTCGGCGGGTAAAGGTCGGAGACCGCGTGGTGTGCACCTACATTCCGGCGTGCGGGTCCTGTCGGCCCTGCTCGACCGGGCACCAGAATATGTGCGTCAAGGGCCTCAACGCCGGAACGGGCATGTTCCTCGACGGGACGTACCGCTTTCACAAGGATGGGGAAGACTTCGGCGGCTTCTGCTCGCTCGGTACCTTCTCCCAATACGCAGTGGTCTCGGAGTGGGCAGTCGTCCCGCTGCCCGATCACATCCCCTTCAAAATCGCCTCGCTCATCGGCTGTGGAGTGCCGACCGGATGGGGATCAGCGGTGTACGCGGCCGGAGTCAAGGCGGGAGATACGGTCGTGGTCTTCGGTGCTGGTGGCGTCGGTAGCAATGCCGTGCAGGGCGCGCGATTTGCGGGGGCCAAAGACGTCATCGTGGTCGACCCGGTGGAATTCAAGCGCGAGAGTTCAAAAATCTTTGGCTCCAGCCAGGCCTTCGCGACTGCCCAGGAAGCGCACGACTTTGTCGTCGACACGACCTGGGGGCAGCTTGCGGACCACGTCATCTTGACCCCGGATGCGGTGACCGAGGAGATGGTCTTCGCTGCCGTCGGCATGACCGGCAAGGGCGGCAAAGTAACCATCACCGGCGTCGGGCACCAGAACGAGAAGGCGGTCCGCCTGCCTGCCGGCCTGCTCATCGGCTACCAGCGGCAGATCCGGGGTGCGCTCTTCGGTGACTGCAACCCGCTCTACGACATCCCGCGGCTGCTTCGTCTGTATGACTCCGGCGACCTCAAGCTCGATGAATTGGTCACACGAACCTACGCGCTGGACGAGGTCAATGAGGCCTACTCCGACCTCGTGGAGGGAAAAAACATTCGCGGTGTCATCATTCACGACCTTTAGGCCCGGGCCGTAGCAGCAACGCTATTCAGTACAACAGCGCGGGCGGCCATGGTTCTCCGCGGCAAAGATCAAGAGAAATTTGAAGGGACAACGACAGTGGTGAACGCAATTCTCGACCCGACCGGCAGGGCGGATGAATCAGACGCAAGCGCCTTGATGACGAGGCTCGCCGCCCGGCCGGCTGACCTCGTCGGCGCACATATCGGGCTTCTCGACAACACCAAGCACAATGCGATGCTCCTGCTCGAGGAACTGGGCTCGCTCCTCGTGTCTGAATACGGCGCCGCGGACGTCAGCATTATTGAAACCAAACGAAGCTTCTCGATTCCGGTCGACGAAGAGATCGTCGCGCGGTATCAGGACAGCTGCGATGTGGTGATCACGGGTGTCGGGGACTGCGGGTCGTGCAGTGCGGCCGCAGTGGCCGACGGCATCAACTTTGAGCGGGCCGGACTCCCCGCTGCGGTGGTCCTGACGTCGGCGTTCCTGACGACGGGCCGAATGATGGCAACAGTGCAGGGCGCGCCGGAGTATGAGTGGATCACCACCGAGCATCCCTTTGCGGTGCTCGACACCGATCAGGTGCGGGAACGCGCGCGGCAGGTGCTGCCGGAAATCGTCGCGACCCTCACCGTCGGGTCTGCGGCATGAGCGCCGCGTCCCTGACCCTCGATCCGGATGCTGCGCAGCGCGTCGTCGAGCACTGCTACGAACAGGGCTGGTCCGACGGATTGCCGGTCGTGCCGGCGACCCGCCACCTGGTGGACCGGTTCCTCGCGACGACGGCCCGCCCGGCCGACGAAGTGATCGGACACATGCCGCAGGTCGACCGGTCCGTCACCATCGAACTGGCTGCGATCAACGCTGCGATGGCGGGCTGCAAACCGGAATACTTCCCCGTCGTGCTGGCCGCGTGGGAGGCGCTCATGCGTGAGCGCACGACCGGCAGCGGCGGCTGGCAATCCACCAGCGGACCCTCCCCGCTCATCATCGTCAACGGGCCGATCCGCCACGAACTCGGCTTCAACAGCACCGGTGACGCTTTCGGTCCGGGATTTCGCGCCAACGCGACGGTTTCTCGTGCCATTGGACTCATCGTGCGCAACGTGTTCGGAGTGAAGCCCCACGAGCTTGGGCAGGCGACGCAGGGGCTTCCCGGTCGGTGGTCCGTCTGTATCGGCGAAAACGAAGAAGAGAGTCCCTGGCTTCCTCTGGCCGAAGAGCTGGGTGTTGCCGGCAACGCTGTTACGAGTGTGCTGTTGCGCACCTCCGAGTTTGTCGACAACCGCAATACATCGAATGCAGAGCAGCTGCTGGGCGATTTCGCCGACACAATTGGCCGCTCCGGTGCGTTGTTGTTCAAGTACGCGGGGGTGGGCGTCGTGTTCTGCCCGGAGCATGCACAACTCCTGGCGGGCGCTGGCTATAGCCGGGCCGACGTTGCGGCCTGGCTCAGTGAGCATTCCGGGCGGACCACGGGCCAGCTCGCCCGTGCGGGTAAGGACTTCGCTCCGGACATGGGTGCTCGTTCCCCCGGCGACAACGCTCGTTCCGACGAGTTCCAGCCCACGATGCGAAGCGCAGACCCGACGACCATGCTGATCGCCGTCGCGGGAGCACGCAACGCGGGGATCAGCATGGTTGTTCGTTACTTTGCCGACTGGTCGGGGTCGTCAGTTCCGATCGCCGCATCAGCGGCACCAATGCTCGCCGAGGAGAAGTCCGCATGACCGAAACACGCCAGCCAGACCCGCTCGACGACCCGCTCTCAAACGATTTCCTCCAGCGGATGTCGGGCCGAACCGCTCTCGTCACCGGCGGTGGGCAGAACGGCGAACTTCCGGGAGTCGGCTACGCGATCGCACGGCTGCTGGCCGCCAACGGCGCGCGCGTCGCGGTGTTGGATCGCTCAGCGGAAGCCGCGCAGCTGACCGTCGATCGTATCCGGGCTGCCGGCGGTGAGGCCGTGGCGGTGATTGCTGACGTGACCGACGACCGCGAGTGCGAACGGGTGATCGAGGAAGTCGTTGGTCATTTCGGCGTACTGGACACCCTCGTCAATAACGTGGCCAGCGGTGACCGTGTCGGCATCTTCGAGGTCACCCCGGAAAGATTCGATCAGCTGCTCGACATCAACCTGAAGTCGGCCTGGTCCGTCACCCGGCATGCCGTACCAGTGCTGCCGCCCGGGAGCGCGATCGTGAACATCTCGTCGGTCGGGGTGCGCGCGCGGGGACCGGGAATGCCGTACTGCGTCTCCAAGGCCGGCCTGGAAAACCTCACCGAGGGGGCAGCGGCCACACTCGGGCCCCAGGGCATCCGTGTCAACTGCATTGAGGTTGGCGCAATCTGGGGGTCCTTCGCGGCAGCGAACATGGATGAGAAGTTTCGGGAACCGAGACGTCTTGCCACAACCCTCAAACAGGAAGGCTCGCCGTGGGACATAGCCCACGCCGCACTCTTCCTGCTCAGTGAGCAGGCGCGGTGGATCACCGGTCAGATTCTGGCCGTCGACGGTGGTCCACGGGCCGACTACCCAGCGGGCCCGCCGATCACCGCGGTGCCCAAGAGCGCCATGGCGATCCTTTAAGTGTCGATATTTCTCACAGAAACGAGTGACCAATGACGAAAACGGTTCGCGCGGCGGTCCAGGTGGGCCCCCGCCAAATTGAAATGCGCGAGTTTGCACGACCGAAGACCGGCGCCAATGACGGGCTGCTTCGGGTCGAAGCGAACGGTATCTGTGGCAGCGACATTGAGATCTACCGCGGCGAGATGGCAATGAACCGAAATGCGTTCATTCCTGGACACGAGCCGATGGGAATCATCGAGGAGCTCGGTGACGAAGCGGCCGAGCGTTGGGGCGTGCAGGTCGGCGATCGAGTCGCACTCGAAGTGATCGTGCCCTGCCGTGCCTGCGCCGACTGCCTCACCGGCCGCTACCAAGCCTGCCGTTCACGCAAATACGGTTTTGGTGTGACCGGGATCGATGTTGAACCGAGCCTCTGGGGCGGGTTCGCGGAGCATCTCTACCTCACCCCGAACGCCGTGATGCACAAGATCGACAAGACCATCCCCGTGGAAATAGCGGCCATGTTCAACCCGCTCGGGGCGGGTGTGCGCTGGGCGGTCGACCTCGGCGAGGTCGGCCTCGGTGACACGTTCCTGGTCCTCGGAGCCGGCCAGCGGGGAATCGCCGCGGTCATTGCGGCCAAGGCTGCTGGCGCAGCCAATGTCATAATCACCGGCCTGGCATCCGACGTTCACAAGCTCGCGGTCGCCCGCGAGATGGGGGCGGATCACACGATCGTCGTCGACGGCGACGACGGTCGGGACATCGTCGAGGCGGTCCGCGAAATAACCGACGGCAAGATGGCGGATGTTGCACTCGACGTCACCCCGATGGCCGGCGCGCCCATAACGGATGCCTTCAACGCGGTCCGACACGGCGGTCGCGTCGTGTTGGCCGGCCTGAAAGGCGGGAGAGAGATTCCGATCAAGACTGACCTCATCATCAACCGGGCGCTCACGGTGAAGGGCGCTTTTGGAGTGGATGCGACGGCCAATGAGAAGGCCATCGAACTCATCGAGTCTGGGCGGTTTCCCCTCGAGAAGCTCCACACGCACACCTTCGGCCTGGATGAGGTGGCCCTCGCGATCGAAACGCTGGCGGGGGAGACCGATGACAAGTCTGCAATCCATGTCTCCGTCCACCCGAGTTTTGCCTAACGCAAGAAGAGGTCCCACTGTGATTGTCGACGCCCACGCCCATCTGCTCCCCAAGGATTACCCGGCCGATGCGCCGGAGTGTTTTCCCCACATGGAGCCCATGGAAGGTAAGTCAGACCGGCTTCTGGTTTTCGACCAGATGCGTTTTCCGGCGAAGGAGGTCTTCTTCCAAGCCGAGCGGCGGGTCGAAGCGATGGACTCCTCCGGCGTCGACGTGGAGGTCGTCAGCCCGATGCCCCCGCTGCTTCGCTACGACCTGCCGAAATCCGACGGTCTCGCATTTGCACGTCACGTCAACGAATTCGCGGCCGAACTCTGTTCGTACGATCCCGATCGACTGATCGGTCTCGGCATGGTCCCGCTGCAGGATCCGGATGCTGCAACGGCTGAACTGGCGCAGATCAAGAAAATGGGACTTTCGGGAGTGGAAATCGCTTCCAATGTGCTCGGCAGTTCGATCGGCCATGAAAAGTTCCTGCCCTTCTTTCAAGAGGCTGAGCGGCTCGGTATCGCTGTCTTCGTACATGCCATGCCCTCCCTGATGGAGCGGTTGCCTGCCGCGGCTATGGGAACATATGTCGTTGGCATCGAAGGTATGTACGCGGCTGCATCGATGATCCTCGGCGGTACGGCTGCGGCCTGTCCGGACCTGCGCATCTCATTCAGCCACGCTGCGGGCGGACTGGCAATGATGCTGCCACGGGCGAATTACTTCTGGGGCGGCTCGTGGAACGAGGAGCCGCGGGACTTGGAGCGGGCAGTCATGCCGACCGATGGCCCGTCGCCGCTCGAGTATGCCCGACGCTTCTACTATGACTCGATGGTCTTCGACCGGCGCACGATTCGCTATCTCATCGATCTCCTCGGGGCCGACCGGCTCCTCGTGGGTTCTGACTTTCCCGCGATGCTGCGCGAGGAGCCCGTGGCGAAGACTCTGATGACCATGGATTTGCCCGAAACGGAGTGGGAGGACATCAGCTGGCGCAACGCTTTCCGTTGGCTGGGGATGGACCCAGAGGCGGAAGTCACGCGCGCCCTCTCGTCCGGTGCACGACCGTTAGCTTTCTGATTCTGCCGGAACCCGACCAGGTTTCGGTACCAGGGAGACCGCATCCAGGGGCTGAACCGTGACGTCAAAGTCTCCGCGATAACCACCCTTTCGTCCCGTGGAAGTTCCGTGGATGGATGCTTTTGATTCCGCAAGACTCCAAGCAGTCCGGTGATTGCAGAGCCGAGAGAAACTCGAGACTTCTGTACGGACCCCACCATTTGTTTTAAGCCAAGGGAACATGACATGACAAAACACGTGAAAGCAGGGCGAACAGCAAAGAAGCTGGTCGGTACGCTGGCGTTGCTCGTGAGTTTCGGACTTGCAGCCACCGGCTGCACGTCCGCCTCGGCACCGAACCCAACCACAGGGGCGGCCAGCGATGGCACCCCGCAGAGCGGTGGATCCCTCACCGTTCTGCTGGACGGTGGCTTCTCCGGCGGTTACGCGACGGGGCTTGACCCGGCAACCAGTAACACCATCGGCGCGAACCTGTCCCAGAACTCCGCAATTTTCGGCGGACTGTTCGTACTCAACTCCGACGAGGACGGCCAGAACGGCCGGATCGATCCCAACCAGGCCGAAAGCTTCGAGTTCTCTGAGGACAGCCTCACACTCACTATGAAATTGCGCGATGGCATCACGTTCAGCGATGGCACCCCCGTCAATGCCGACGCCGTTGTCTGGAACTGGATCCGCGACCTGAACTCCAATTCCACGTCCACTCCGACGAATATCGTGCTGAACCGCGACCTTCAGCCGGAGATCGGCGATGAGCTCCGGGCGAGCATCATCGGCGCCCTGCCGGAAAACTACGACCCGGCCAAGGTCGAGCGGGAACTTGGCGCCATCCGCGCATTGGACGATCTGACCGTCGAGGTGAACTTCAGCGCCATCAACGCCACCTTCATCAACGGCCTGCCCGGCACCAACCTCAATTGGATCGCCTCGCCGACGGCGTTCGAGAAACTCGGCGCCGCAGAATTCAAGGTGTCGCCCGTCGGTGCTGGTCCCTTCACCGTGGTCAGTACGGCGTTGAGTCAGAAGCTTGTTCTCGAGCGCAACCCGAGCTACTTCATGGAAGGGCTGCCCTACCTTGACGGGCTCACCTTTCAAACGACCACCGGTGATCAGGTCGCATACCAGACGCTGCTGGCGGGCCAAGCCGACGTTATCGAAGGTTTGAGTACCGTGTCGCTGGCCGAAACGGCCAAGACCAACGCCGACCTGGTCGTCACGGAAGCGCCGATGACCTCGCCGTACGTGGTCCAGCTCAACACACGGATCGCGCCGTTCGACAACCTGAAGGCGCGCGAAGCCGTGTACTACGCCACCGATTGGGATGCCATCAACCAGGGTGTGTTCAAGGGTGCTGGCGAACCCAGCCAGTCGTTCACCGCATCGGCGGGCCTCTTCTACGAACCCGAGGTTCCCGGTTACCGCGCCTTCGACCTCGACAAGGCCAAGGCTCTCGTCGAAGAGATGGGCGGGCTGACGGTGGTGTTGGGAACGACCAACACCGGTGTTGCACCGGTGGTGAACACGGCGTTGCAGACTCAGTGGCAGGAGGCCGGCATCGAGGTGGAGCTGAAGAACCAGGCTCTCGGTGATGTCATCAGCACGTTCATCAGTGGTGACTGGGATGCCATGCTGCAGACCGCCGGTGCGTGGGATCCCTCGACGGGCATCGGGGTCGGCGTACGCTTCGGTTCGACCTCGCCCTTCAGTGGGACCGCGCTGCCAGCCGGTGCTACGAACGCGCAGGATGCCCTCGCGCAACAGCTGACGACGCCTCTCGACGACCTGCTCGCTGATGCGATCGGCACGCTCGACGAGGAGAAGCGCAACACGCTGTACCAGGAGATCGCGAAGTACATCTCGGATGAGGCGCTCGCGCCGTTCGGATTCGCTTTTTCGGATGCACAGGTCGTCCGCAAGGGTGTTCACGGTCCCGGACTGACAACGAAGATCCCCGCGCTCGCCGTCAGAATGGGCGTGCTTTACGACCAGGTCTGGGTTGAGGGATGACTTCTTCCACAGTGAGTCCGGAAGCCCTGGTCGAGGAGCGTTCAACGTTCCTCGGCCGGGTGACCGGCTCGCCGCTGATCCGGCTGGTGACCAGGCGGCTGCTCGTTTCCGTCCTGATCGTCTGGGTGATCAGTGCCATCGTATTTGCGTTGCTGGCTGCGATGCCCGGTGATGTTGCCCGCAACCAGGCGGGCATGGGGGCCAGCGACGAACAGGTCGAGGACCTACGGCGTCAGCTGGGGCTGGACCAGCCGCCCATCACCCGTTATCTCACCTGGCTGTTCGCAGTTTTTCGCGGGGACTTCGGCAATTCGCTGATCAGCGGGCAGCCGATCAGTACCCTGGTCGCCGAGCGGCTTCCGGTCACGATGGAGCTGGTGCTGCTGGCCTTCGTGATTTCCCTGGCGATCGCCCTTCCGGTCGCGGTTCTCGCGGCCCGCAAGCCCGGCGGCTTCTTCGACCGGGTCGTCATGGTCATCTCGATGATCCTGCTCGCCCTCCCGAACTACGTGCTCGCGCTTCTGCTGGTCGTGGTTTTTGCCGTCCTGCTTCGGATGCTCCCGGCGATCGGATACGTACCGCTGAGCGAGGGGATCATTCCGAACCTGGTCTCGGTAGCGCTCCCCGTGGCGGCCCTTGCTACCCCGCTCGTCGCCTTCTACACCAGATTTCTCCGCGGAGACCTGGTGGAGGTCATGAATTCTGAAGACTACGTGGAAACAGCGCGGTCCAAGGGCGCCGGCCCGTGGCGGGTGCTCTGGCAGCACGCGTTTCGCAACTCGTCGTTCGGGATGCTCACCATCGTCGGTCTGAATGTTGGTGGGCTGGTGGGTGGCACGGTGATCATCGAGCAGATCTTCGCCATGCCGGGTCTCGGAGTCATGCTGTTGCAGGGCGCGCTGTCGGGCGACAGCCCGGTGGTGCTGGTCTGCGTCATCATCTTCGCTGCCGTTGCCGTCGGGGCCAACCTCGTCGTCGACTTGATGTACGCCGTTCTCGATCCAAGGATTCGCTATGGCAGTCACTGATCTACTCACGGCCACCCCCAAGCTGACGACGGTGTCGGGGATGCGGTCCGCTGAAATCCGGCACCGGCTCAAGATCTGGGGTCCGGTGGGATTCCTCTTCCTGCTCATGGCAATTTGTATGCTCGGTCCCTATGTCTTGCCGATTCCGGCTCCGATCGGCGGGAGCGTTCTCGACAGCGCGCTTCCTCCCGGCTCGCCTGGACATCCACTGGGAACAGATACCGATGGTAACGACATCCTGTCGCGACTTATCCATGGGGGGCGCTCCTCCCTGTTCGTCGCGATTACGGTGAACGCCATTGGTTTGGTGATCGGCGGCACGATCGGAGCCATTTCCGCCTACGCCGGTGGTGTGATCGATGCGATCATCATGCGTGCGCTCGACATCTTGATTGCTTTCCCCTCGCTCGTTCTGATCATCGTGATCGCGCAGGGGCTCGGTCCGAGTATTCCGACCACCATCCTGGCGCTCATCGCATTCAGCATTCCGGCGGTCGCTCGAATGGCGCGCGCGGCAACGCTCCGAGTAACCAGCATGCCGTTCATCCAGGCCGCGGAGTTGAGCGGAAGCCCGGCGTGGCGCGTGCTGTTGCGCCACATCGCGCCGAACATCGCACCGCAGCTGCTGAGCTTCCTGATGCTGGGCATGGGCATCATCATCGTGGCCGAGGGCGGACTGAGCTTCCTGGGCCTTGGAATTCCGGTACCCAATCCGAGCTGGGGAAACATGATCTTCAATGGGCAGCAAGCCCTGTCGGCGACGCCGCTGCAGGTGCTGTGGCCGAGCCTCGCCCTGCTGCTGACAGTACTCAGCTTCAACCTGCTCGGTGAGAACCTCAGAGACGAGATGAGTGGGCGATGAATGTGATGACTGCAGGGGACACGATGGAAACGATGGCCGACGTGACGGTGCCCGGCGGCGCGGGTTCGCAGGCGCTCCTCCAGGTGAGTGATCTGCGGGTGACTTTTGCCCGAGGTGGCGGATCGATGGTGCACGCCGTCAATGGGCTGTCCTACGAAGTACGCGCGGGGCGCACACTGGCGATCATCGGCGAGTCCGGGTCGGGTAAGTCGGTGAGTGTGCGCGCCCTGATGGGGCTGCTGCCGCCGAGCGCCTTCATATCCGGCTCGGCGAAGCTCCTCGGCACTGAGCTGATCGGCATGAATGAGAAGGCCATGCGTCAGATCCGCGGTAATGACATCGCGATGGTGTTCCAGGATCCAGCGCGATCGCTGAACCCGACGATGAGCGTGGGAGCGCAGATCGGCGAAGCGGTGCGTATGCACCTCAAGATCGGTCGCAAGGAAGTCGCGGATCGAGCCGTGGAACTCCTGAAGCTGGTGCGGTTGCCCGCGGCAGAACGTCGATATCACGAGTATCCTCACCAGCTGTCCGGCGGAATGCGTCAGCGTGTCATGATTGCGATCGCCCTCGCGGCAAACCCGAAGGTGCTCATCGCTGACGAAGCGACGACCGCGCTGGACGTGACCACGCAGGCGCAGATCATGGAACTGCTCGTCGATCTGCAGGAGCGTCTCGGCACCGCAGTGGTCATGATCAGCCACGACCTGGCGCTCGCGGCCAACTACGCCGACGATGTGATGGTGATGTACGGCGGCAAGGTCGTCGAGTACGCGCCGACCCAGAGCCTGTTCCGTTCGGTCCGCCATCCGTATACTGAGGCGCTCATGGCGGCCATTCCGCAGTTGGGTATGCCGTCCCACACTCCGTTGATAACCATCGGCGGCGAACCGCCGAACCTCAGTGAGCTGCCGCTGGGCTGTGCCTTCCGAGCGCGCTGTGACAACGCCAGCGACGTGTGCGCAGTGCACGAGCCGCCGTTGGAGATGTCCGATCCGGGGCACGTGCATGCGTGCTGGAACCCCCGTGACGCCGCGAGAACTGCACCGGTCGAGCTCACCATCGGTGCGACGAAGAACAGTGAGGACATCTAATGAGTGGCACGGAGCCGATGACGACTACGACGAGCACGACGACCGCGACGCAGGCTGAGCCGCTGCTCCGAGTTCGCAACCTGGTTCAGGAGTTCGTGAGCCGGGGGCCGGGCGGTATCAAAACCGGTGTCGTGCACGCCGTATCGGACGTGTCGTTTGACCTCCTGCCGGGGGAGACCCTCGGAATCGTGGGTGAAACGGGCTCGGGCAAGACCACCCTGGCTCGTTCCATCATTCAGCTTGATCGCCCACGATCAGGCGAGGTCGTTTTTCAGGACCAAAACATGGTCGGGATGTCTAAACGCCAGCTGAAAAAGATCCGCGCCAACATACAGATGGTTTATCAGGACCCCTTCGGATCGCTGAACCCCCGGTGGCGTATCGAGGATGTGGTGGCGGAGCCGCTGCTGGGCTACACCCGCATGAACAGCACCGATCGGCGGGCGCGCGTGCGCGACCTCCTCGACATGGTCGGTCTGAATCCCGACGTCTTCCTGCGCCGCCGACCGATGGAGTTGTCCGGCGGCCAGGCTCAACGCGTCGCGATCGCCCGAGCGATCGCGCTGAACCCGAAGATCATTGTCTGTGATGAGGCGATCTCCTCGCTGGACGTGCTGATCCAGGCGCAGGTGATCAACCTTTTTGAGAAGCTGCGCGCCGAACTCGGGTTGTCATACCTGTTCATCGCCCACAACCTGGCGACGGTGAAACAGGTGAGCGACCGGGTCGCGGTCATGTATCTGGGACAGCTCGTCGAGATCGGGCCGTCGGAGCAGCTCTACCGGGCCCCCCGGCATCCGTATACGCGGATGCTTCTGGACTCGATCCCGATCCTCGACCCGGAAACCGGTGTCGCCCAACGGCCCGTCGCGCTGGAGGGCGAAACGCCCTCACCCCTCGACCCGCCCAGCGGCTGTCGTTTTCGCACTCGGTGCCCGCTCGCGCAGGACATCTGCGCGCAGGTGAAGCCGGCGCTGACTGAGAACCAGGCTGGACACTCAGTCGCCTGCCACTTTCCGCTTGAGGGCATGTTCCGGAGTGCTGCGGAGCGCGTCGATTCTCAACACGCCTGAGGCCGCACTGTCCCTACGCACCCACCATGCTCGGACGCCCGGCACGGTATCCGGTTGCGGTTTGGGGGAGTATCAACAAGGCCAGGAACACCAGCGGAACCACCCAGTCCTGAGTCACCTCAAAGAGGGCCCCAAGCAGCAGGGGCCCCACGGCCGCTATCGTGTAGCCCCAGCTTTGTGCCATTCCCGACAGCTGCGCAGCATGATGCGTATCGGGTGAGCGCACCAGGATCAGAGTGAGCGCGAGACCGAGCGTTGCGCCCTGCGCCACGCCGAGCAGGCAGACCCACAGTGGTGCCGCGGTCGGCGCGAGGATGAGGCCGAGCAGGGCAACGACATAGATTGCGCCCAGTGCGACCGCCACGAAAGATTGCCGGTTCACTCGCGCGACGAGCACCGGGGTCAACATGGCCGGAATGATCGAGGCAAGGCTGTTGAGGGAGAGTAGCAACCCGGCTGCGGTGGCATCGAAACCGCGAGCGATGAGCATTGTGGGTAGCCACGCCGTCATCGAGTAGAAGTTGAGTGCCTGCAGACCGAAGAAGACGGTCACCAGCCATGCCATCCGATCCTGCATCAGTCGAATCCGCACCGGCAGGATTGTGCCCGGTTCGGCTCGCGCCACCCGAGGATGAGCCCGTCGCATACCAGGAATGAGAACGAGCAAGCCGACGAGCGCCAGAAGCCCCCAGCCGCCCAGCGCGGCATTCCAGGACAGCCCAGCGGCACGGGCGATCGGCACGGTGATTCCCGCCGCGAGGGCGGCTCCTCCCGTGATCGACAACGTATACAGGCCGGACATCAGGCCGATCGAATGCGGGAAATCGCGTTTGATCAGCACAGGCAGCAGGATGTTGCCGACCGCGATCCCCGCCCCGATCATGATGGTGCCGGCGAACAGCGCGGGGACCGTCGGGATCAGCCGGAGCGCCGATCCCACGAGCACCGCGAGCAGCACACCGCCTAGAGTTCGCTCTATTCCGAACCGACGCGCAAGAGCCGGGGCGGTGGGACCCAGCAGTCCGAAACACAGCACCGGCAGGGTCAGCAGGAGTCCGGCAGCCGAGGTGGACAAGCCGGCTCCGGGGCCGATTTGATCCAGCAGCGGTGAAACTGCGACCACCGCCGGCCGAAAATTCAGGGCGATCAGCACGGTCCCGATGGCTGTCCACAGTTTCCAGGACAGTCGGCGGTCAGTTCGGGTCACGACCGGCCAGGCACGGTGACAAAAATGGCTCTCATGCACAAGAACCGTAGCGCACCACGCGGGTCAGGGGGTCGGCTCGAAGGCAACGCGGCGTAGCAGGGAGCGCAGTTGCTCCCGTTCGGCGGGGCTGAGGCCCCGCAGCGAACGGTCCTCTGCTGCGCGGATGATTGCGCCCGCCCTCTGATAGAGGTCCCGGCCGGCCGGGGTGGCGACGATCACCTTGGACCGGCGGTCGCGTGCGTCCTGCTCGCGGGTGACCGCGCCGCGATTTTCCAGGTGGTCGACCAGCGCCACGATTTGGCTGGGGTCGAGACTGAGAAATCCGGCGAGCTCCCGCTGGGAGGGGTTCTGCCCGCTGCAGGCCAGAGATAATACCGAATACGATCGCACGCGCAGATCGAGCTCAGCGAGCATGGCGTTGGCTCGAGCGGAACCGATCGAGCGGGCCCGGGCGGTCATGAACTCGATCTCGTTGGCCAGATCGGTGTCGCGCAGGCGGTCGGTGAGGGGGATCGCTCGCGTTGCGGAGCTGCCGTCAGCGCTCGCGGCACTGGGAGCCGTGGACCCGTCCACGGCCGGAACGGACTCTGTCATTTTCATAGAATAAACCCTACCCGATTAGTTGACATTTTCAACGATATAGGTTTTCATTGGCCTTAAGGGATCGACCGGTGGCATTGATGCCACGCAAGTGAGGAGTGACAATGACGTTGACCAGCAAGACGGTGACCGGCACGGCATTGACCGGCAAAGTAGCCATCGTGACGGGCAGTGGCCGCGGACTCGGCCTGGCGTACGCGCAGGAATTGGCGCGGCAGGGGGCATCCGTTGTGATCAACGATGTCGACCAGCTGATCGCCGACGACGCTGTCGCGAGCATCGCCAGCGCAGGCGGTCAGGCCGTCGCCGTCGTCGCACCGGTCGGTTCGACCGCCACCGCGCAGCTGCTCGTCGCCCAGGCCGTCGACAGCTTCGGCCGCCTCGACATTCTCGTCACCAACGCTGGGGTGCTGCGCGACACCGTGCTCTGGAAGATGACCGACGACGACTTCGACACCGTCATCAACGTGCACCTGCGCGGCACCTTCACCTGCGTGCGGGAGGCGGCCATCCGCTTTCGCGAGCAGGGCGAGGGCGGCCGCGTCATCTGCATCGGCTCGCCCACCGGCCAGCGCGGCAACTTCGGCCAGACCAACTACGCAGCAGCCAAGGCCGGCATCGCCGGCATGGTGCGCACCTGGGCGATGGAACTGGCCCGCGCCAACGTCACCGTCAACGCTGTCGTTCCCGTCGCGGCGACCGCGATGACCGACACCGTTCCGTTCTTCAAAGCCTTCAACGACGCTGCCGCTCGCGGCGAGACCATGCCGCCCTTCGCCCGCCGGGTGCTCGGCTACGGTACGGCGCAGGACGTCGCCGGGGTTGTCGGCTTTCTCGCCTCCGACGCGGCGGCCGGCATCACCGGCCAGGTCATCGGCTCGGGCGGCGACCGCGTGCAGCTCTGGTCGCACCCCGAGGTCGTTGCGACCGCATTCGAAACCGGCGGCTGGACCGTCGAGACCCTCAGCGAAGACTTCACCTCCCTGTTCGGCGACAAGCTGCAAAGCGTCGGCGAGAAACTGCCGGAGCTGCCCGCCGAACTGCAGCCCGTCGCGAAATAGTCATGGTCTACGAACTCGGCCTGAACGTTGACGCGCTCACGGCCCTAGACACGCACGTGCACATCGAAGTCGGCGAGGACGGGCACAACGCCCTGCCGCAGCCGCTCGTCGATGCCGCGAGCAAATATTTCAAAACGGATGCCCCACGCCCCGGCCTGGACGAGATCGCCGCGATGTATCGCGAGCGCAGCATGGCCGCCGTTGTGTTCACCGTCGACGCCTCCCGCAACCTGGGCCACCGCCCGAACAGCAGCGAGGAGATCGCGATCGGCGCCGCCCGCAACAACGACGTGCTGATACCGTTCGGCTCGGTCGACCCCACCCGGGGAGCGGATGCGCTCACCCAAGCCCAGCGTCTGGCCGGTGACTTCGGCGTGCGCGGGTTCAAATTCCACCCGACGGTGCAGAACTTCAACCCGAGCGACGAGCAGTTCTACCCGCTCTGGGCCGGGTTGCAGGACCTCGGCCTGCCGGCCCTGTTTCACACCGGGCAGACCGGAATCGGCTCGGGCCTGCCCGGCGGGTTCGGCCTCAAGCTCGGCTTGTCGAACCCGATGCTGCTCGACAACGTCGCCGCCGACTTTCCCGAGCTGTCGATCATCATGGCGCACCCGAGCGTGCCGTGGCAGGACGAAGCGCTCGCAGTCGCCACCCACAAACAGAACGTCTACATCGACCTGTCGGGCTGGTCACCGAAGTACTTCCCCGAGAACCTGGTGCGCCAGGCCAACTCCTTCCTGCAAGACAAAGTGCTGTTCGGCAGTGACTTTCCCCTGATCAGCCCGGACCGCTGGCTGAAAGACTTCGCCGACCTGAGCCTCAAAGACAGCGTGCGGCCGAAAATTCTCAAAGACAACGCCATACGCCTGCTGGGACTGGCAGCATGACCGCCTTCTACCCGAGTGACCAGTTCGGCTACTCCACGCTGCTCAGCGACAGCGAGCTCGAGGTCTTGAAGGAACTGCGCGCCGTGCTCGACGCCGACGTGCAGCCGCTGCTCGCCGACCACTGGGAGGCGGGGGAGTTTCCGTTTCAGATCGTGCCGAAACTCGTCGGGCTCGACCTGATGAACCGGCAAACCAGCGCGCTCTACGGCGGCTTTCGCAACTTCGAGCTGGCCCGCACCGACGCATCCGTCGCTACGTTTTACAACGCACAATCGGGACTCTTTCGCACGACCGTGAACCTGGGCGGCAGCCCGGAACAGGCCGGCGCGCTCGACGCCAGAATAGCGAGCTTCGACTACACGGGTGCGTTCGCACTGACCGAACCCGAGCACGGCTCCGACATCGCCGGCGGGCTCGCCACGACCGCCCGCCGCACCGGTGGCATCTGGGTGCTCAACGGGCAGAAACGGTGGATCGGCGGTGCCGCGAGCGCCGACGTGCTCGCCGTCTTCGCCCGCGATGAAGCCGACGGCCAGATCAAGGCGTTTCTGGTGCCGACGGATGCCCCCGGCGTCACCCTGCGCAAGATCGAGCGTAAAACGAGCCTGCGCATCATGCAGAACGCCGATATCGACCTGGTGAACGTGCAGGTCAGCGACAGCGACCGGCTGCAGGGGATCAACTCGTTCAAAGACGTGGCCGCCCTGCTGCGCTCGATGCGCTCCGACGTGGCCTGGATCGCCACCGGCTTACAAGCCGGAGCCTACGAGGCCGCCCTGCGCTATGTGGCAACGCGTGAGCAGTTCGGCAGGCCCATCGCCGCCTTTGCGCTCACCCAGCAGAAACTCGCCACCATGCTCGGAAATGTCACCGCCGCGCTCGGCCTGGTGGTGCGGCTCACCCAGCAGCAGGAAGCCGGCCTGTTCACCGAGGAGAATTCGGCGCTGGCCAAGATGTTCTGTTGCGAGCGGATGCGCCACACCGTCGCGTTGGCCCGCGAGGTCGTCGGCGGCAACGGCATCACTCTCGACACCGATGTCGCCCGCTTTCACGCCGACGCCGAGGCCGTGTATTCCTACGAGGGCACGCACGAGATCAACAGCCTCATCGTCGGCCGCGCCATCACCGGGCACAGCGCTTTCATTTAACGTACCTATATAAGGAGCATCATGAGCACGACCGTCACCACCTTCGCCGAACTGCCCGGCCTGGCCGGAACCGACCTCGGCTATACCGATTACATCGAGGTCGATCAGGCTCAGATCAACACCTTCGCCGACGCCACCGATGACCACCAGTGGCTGCACACCGACCCGGAGAAAGCCAAGGACGGCCCGTTCGGCACCACCGTCGCCCACGGTTTTCTCACCCTTTCGCTTGCCATCCCCTTCTGGACCGAGCTTCTCGACGTGACCGATGTCACCACCAAGGTCAACTACGGACTCGAGAAGGTGCGCTTCCCGGCGCCCGTCACCGTCGGTTCGAAGATTCGCATGCGCGCGACGATCGCGACGGTCACCGAGATCGCCGGCGGCGTGCAGCTCGGCGTCGACCAGACCATCGAGATCGAGGGCGGCAGCAAGCCGGCCGTCGTCGCGCACGGGCTGTACCGCTTTTACGTCTGACGGCAGCCGCTGGACGGTGACGCCACCACCCCACGAAAGGTACATGCAACGATGCATAACCAAGGTCTCGGTTCCTGGATCCATCGCCGACGCATCAAGTCGGCCGACCAGACGGCTCTGATCAGCGGCGATGATCGCCTCAGCTACGGCGAATTCGCTGAGCGGGTGGATCGGCTGGCGAACGCGTTCGATGCGCGCGGCATCCGTTCGGGGGATCGCGTCGCCTATCTCGGCGAGAATCATCCGGCGTTTCTCGAGACGCTGTTCGCCTGCGGGGTGCTCGGCGCCATCTTCGTTCCTCTGAACACCCGCCTGGCCGTGCCCGAGATCGCCTTCGCGCTGATCGATTCGGGCAGCCGCATCCTCGTGCATGCGGCAAGCTTGACCGACGTGGCCGAGCGTGGATCGCAGGGCACGCAGGTCGTGAAGCGCATTCGGGTAGCGGATGCTGCGGCGCCGGTCGCCGACAATGCCGCCGAAGGGTTCGAGGAGGTGATGGCGAGCGCGCCAGCCACGCACCGCGACGAGAACGTCACCCTCGACGACCCCGCACTCATTCTGTATACCTCCGGCACGACCGGCCAGCCCAAGGGAGCGCTGCTCACCCACGGCAACATGACCTGGAACAGCTTCAACGTGCTCGTCGACTACGACTTCGTCAGCAGCGACGTGGCCCTCATGATCGCGCCCATGTTCCACGTCGCGTCGCTCGGCATGGGGGTGCTGCCCACGCTGCTCAAGGGCGGGTCGGTCGTGCTCGAGCCCAGATTCGACCCCGGTCGCACCCTGCACCTGATCGAGAAGCACCACGCCACCGCCATCAGCGGCGTGCCCACGACCTACCAACTGTTGTGCGAGCATCCGGACTGGGAGACCACCGACATCAGCTCACTGCAGAAACTCACCTGCGGCGGGTCAGCGGTGCCCGTGCGGGTGCTGGAGGCCTACGAGAAACGCGGACTGTCGTTCTCCGGCGGCTATGGCATGACCGAAACCGCTCCCGGCGCTACGAGTCTTGCTCCCGCCAAATCGCGGGAGAAGGCGGGGTCAGCCGGACTGCCGCACTTCTTCACCGACGTGCGCATCGTGGACGAGACCGGAAGCGAGGTGGCACCCGGGCAGGTCGGCGAGATTCAGATCTCCGGCCCGAACGTGATTCGTGAGTACTGGAATCGCGCCGAGGCGTCCGCCGACAGCTACGCCGGCAATGTCTGGTTTCGCTCCGGCGATATGGGCCACACCGACGAACACGGCTACCTCTTCATCTCCGACCGCTTGAAAGACATGATCATCTCCGGCGGTGAGAACATCTACCCCGCCGAAATCGAGTTGGTCATCTCCGAGCTCGAAGCGGTCTCGAGCGTCGCCGTGATCGGGGTTCCCGACGAGAAATGGGGCGAGGTGCCTTGCGCTGTGGTGACCGTGCGCGACGGGTTCACCCTCGAGCCCGACGATATTCAGACGCACCTGCAGGGCCGCCTGGCCCGCTACAAGATACCCAAACGCGTCGTGATCATCGCCGAGATGCCGCGCACCGCGAGCGGCAAGATTCGCAAGGCCGACCTGCGTCGGGTGCACGCGGTTTCTTGAGCAGAAGCTCCACTCGCAGGTCAGTCGGTCGGAGCCGCGCCATCCGTTTTATTGAGCTCGTCGATGAGGGCGAGACCCCGCTCGGCCCACTCGATCTCGTGCTCGGCCCGGGCGATTAACCCCTCGTAGGTGTACCGCTTGTAGGCGCGGATGCTGGCGTGCTCGCTCGCGGGCGCGTGGGCGAGTCGCTTCTCCAGCATGGCGCTCGTCCCGGTGTCGATTTCGCGCACCTTTTCGAGCCATTCGCCGCGGCGTTCGTTGTAGTTCGCACGGTGCGCTCGCAGTTGGGTGCGCGCCGCTTCGGGCTCAGACCACTCCAGGTAGGCGGCCTTCAGGTGCGCCGGGTCGCGTTCGCGGGTATAGACCAGCGGCTCGTTCATCCAGGTGCGAAAGGCTTCGATTCCGGCCGTCGTCACGTGGTACTCGCGTTTCTTGCTGCGCGCCCCCCATGGCACCTCGGTGCCGACGAGCAATCCAGCGGCCTCCATGCGGCGCAGCTCCGGGTAGATCTGCGAGTCGGGCGCGTGCCAGACGTGCGAGACGGATGACTGAAACGCCTTCGACAGGTCGTATCCGGTCATCGGTTCAACGGTGAGAAGCGCCAGTAGGGCGTGTCGAAGACTCACAAATGCTCCCTTCTCGATCTCGGCGGTAACCATAAGCATAGATAGTTCGTGCCCGCCAGCACCGGGGCGGATCGTTCAGGCGATGATTACCGCGGATGCGGCTGCCAGCAGCGGCGCGGCCTTCAGCAGCGTTTCCTCGTACTCTTCCTCCGCTACCGACCAGGCGGTAATGCCGCCACCCGTGCCGATGGTCGTCGTCGTCGGTCCGATGACGAGGCTTCGAATCGTCACGCCCAGGTCGACGCGACCGTCCGCCCCCATGTATCCGAAGGCGCCGGCGTAGGGTCCACGGGCACCGCCTTCAAGCCGATCGATGATGCTCATCGCGCTGTGTTTTGGCGCTCCGGTCATGGAGCCGGCTGGCAGACATGCCTCGACGGCGTCGACCCAGGTCAGGCTCGGGTCGATCCTCGCCGAGATGGTGCTCACCAGCTGGTGCACGTTTTGGTAGGACTCGACCCGGAGTAAATCGGGGACCTGCACCGAGCCGGTTTCGGCTACCCGCCCCAGATCATTGCGCATCAGATCCACGATCATCACGTTTTCGGCGATCTCTTTGTGGTGACCGGCCAACTCCTTGATGAGCCTGCCATCCTCCTCGGATGTTCGGCCTCGGGGACGCGTACCCTTGATCGGTCGGGTGGTCATCGTTCCGTCCGGGCACACCTCCAGAAACTGCTCGGGGGAGGAACTCAACAACGCGAAGTCCGCGAAGCGAATCAGCGCTCCATGGTGTGCCGGGTTCAGGCGACGCAACCGGCGATAGGTCTGGACCGGGTCCAGGGAATCCTCGATGGTGATCTCATTGGTCAGGCAGATTTGGTAGGCATCACCCTCCGAGATGGCGGCCCGGCACTGCTCGACCAGATCGACATACTCCGCGTGGGTATGACGGAGTGAGGCCGTCCTTGGCTTCCCGGCTTCCGGGAGCGGAGGAACCGTGCTGCCGACGAGGGAGCGCAGGATCGCCTGAACCTCCCGAGCCCAGTGTTCCGCTAGCGGCGACCCCGCTGGAACGCGGAGGGACATGGTCGACGTGCGGTGGTCGAAGGCGATTATGCGGTCTGCCCACATCAAGGCAGCGGAAGGAAGCGCTGATGCGTGACGCGGTGACCCCACTGTTTTGGCCCCGAGTTCATAACCGAGCCACCCGACCCAGCCGATCCGCAGGCCGTCGGCCGGGTCGATCACCGGGGCGGCTCCTCGCGTGCTGGTGGTCAGCCTGAGCAGGTCGAAGATCGAGCCCTCGAAGGCCTCGCTGGTGCTCGCTCCCGAGATGAGAATGGTGTCGTCCGGGCCCGATGACGTCACGATTGGGGCCAATTTGGACGGTAATCCCAGGTAGCTCACCCCGCTCGCGGCTCCGACCCCGCTGTCAAGCCAGAAGGCGGTTTCCTCAGCGTGCAGGAGCGTTAAGAATACGAGTTCGGGGTCGGCCCAGAAATCCAGGACAATCTCGCGACAGGTCACCGCGTCGGCTGGGCGGCTCAGCAGTGCATTCGGCCCGGTCATGATTCCCCCTTTCAAATGCGACCGTGCACCGCAACCAGATTGCGCTGAGCGCTTGTGGGCGAGGAGGTCTAGGTAAAGCATATCGGCGAGGGAAAAGTGTCGTGGTGCACGCACGGAACAACTCCCGTTCGTTGCGACCCGGTTTCGAGTAGCGTGGGGATCGATGTCAGGAAAACCCGCGCGGACTCGTCGACCCGAGGGGGAGCTTGCACTCCCCGTTGACGATCGTTCCGTCGCGGCCAGACTCTTCGCCATTCTCGACGCGTTCGCAGCGCCGGCCGGGGCGACGTCGCTCACCCTGACGCTGACGGCGATCTCCCAGCGCGCCGGCTTGCCGCTGTCCACCACGCACCGTCTTGTCGCCGAGTGGGTCGGCTGGGGAGGCCTGAGCAAGCATGAAAATGGGCAGTACTCGCTGGGCATGAAGCTGTGGGAGCTGGGGGTGCAGACGCCGACCGCCCGCAACCTGCGCACGATTGCTCTGCCCTATCTGGAAGACCTGTATGAGACGACGCGGGAACACGTGCACCTTGCCATTCTCGAGGGGAGTGACGCGCTGTACCTGGAGAAACTGTCCGGTCATCACGCGGTTCGCTTGATCTCCCGGGTTGGTGCGCGCCTGCCGCTGCACTCGACCGGGGTGGGGCTGGTGCTACTGGCCTACGCTCCGACGGATGTCGTGCAGCACTACCTTGCCGCCAGCTTGCAACGCTTTCTCCCGCGCACGGTGACCGATCCGGAGGCCGTGCGCAAACGGCTGGCGGAAATTCGCCTGACCGGTATCGCCCGCATGTCCGAGGAGATGACGGCCGGCTCGAGCTCGCTGGCGGCACCCGTTCGGGACCGGACCGGCCAGGTGGTGGCAGCAGTGTCTGTCGTCACCCGCACGACCGACACGGTAGACCCCGATCAGGAACGAGCGGTGCGCCTGGCCGCGCAGGGCATCAGCCGAGCGTTGGGCTACCGGCGCGCCCAACAGTGACCTTAGACTTCCACTGAGTGGAAGAAGTGCAGCGAGAGCCTGATCGGCGCAGCAAACTGGTTCCAACACCCCTGTCATCGTCGCTAGGAGAATCTGTGCCGCACGAATCCACCCGAGTCGCCATCATCGGCGCCGGACCCGCGGGCCTCCTCCTGAGCTGGGCCCTGCGGGACGCCGGAATCGACTCGATCGTCGTGGAAAATCGTTCGCAGGAGTACGTGCTCGCCCGCATCCGCGCCGGCGTTCTTGAGCAGGGGTCAGTCGAAACCCTGACCCGACTCGGACTGGGCGACCGCCTCGCATCCGAGGGTCTGCAGCACGATGGAATCTTTCTGCAGTATGCCGGCCAGCGCCACAATGTGAACTTCAACGAGCTGATCGGCCGCACGGTCACCGTCTATGGCCAGCAGCAGGTCGTCAAAGACCTCGTCACCGCGCACACCGGCGCCGGATCGACGATCTACTACGAAGCCTCCGACGTCGCCGCCCTCGGCCTGACCACCAAGAACCCGAGCGTGACCTTTGTGCACGATGGCGAGCACCACACCATAGACGCCGACTTCGTCGTGGGCGCCGACGGCTTTCACGGCATCTGCCGGGCGTCGATTCCCAGCGATGAAGTCACCCTGTTCGACCGCAGCTATCCTTACGCCTGGCTGGGTATCCTCGCCGACGTCGCGCCGTCCTCGGACGAGCTGATCTACGCGCTGCACGAAGACGGTTTCGCGATGCTCTCGATGCGTTCGCCGGTCGTCTCCCGCCTGTACCTGCAGGTCGACCCGGCCGACGACATCAAGAACTGGTCTGACGAGCGCATCTGGGAGGCGCTGCACACCCGGCTCGGCGCCCCCGGCTGGACCCTGAACGAAGGCCCGATCACCGACAAATCGATCACCCCGATGCGCAGCTTCGTCGCGTCACGCCTGGCCTACGGAAACCTGTTCCTGGTCGGCGATGCGGGACACATCGTGCCGCCGACCGGCGCGAAGGGGCTCAACTCGGCCATCTCCGACGTCACCCAGCTCGCGAGCGCGCTCACCGCGTTCTACGCCGACGACGAGACGCTTCTGGCCGGTTACAGCGACACCGCGCTGGCGCGGCAGTGGCGCGTGCAGCAGTTCTCCCGCTGGATGACCGAGATGCTGCACACGAGCCCGGGCGACCTGCAAACCGGCGCGTTCGACTACCGCAGCCAACTCGGGCAGCTTGACTACGTCACCCACTCACCGTTCGCGCAGCGCATGCTCGCCGAGCAGTACACCGGACTCCTGCTCTAACCACGCACCACTGACAGACCTGAGGACACTATGAGCCAGACACCCATTCGCCCCGGCACCGGCCCGGCCAGCCAGAACGACATCACCGCCGAGATCGAAGCGATCGAAGCGGATGCCGCAGCCCGCGTCGCCGGAGGCGGCGCACCCGAGCTGCAGCCACGACGCAACTACGCCCCGTACCGCAGCTCCCTGCTGCGCCACCCCACCCACGAACTCGTGCGCGTCGACCCGGAAGAGGTCGAACGGGTCTCACCCGCCTTCGGTCACACCGATGTGAACAGCCTCGAGAGCGACCTCACCATCCAGCACTCCGGTGAGCCGATCGGCGAGCGGATCACGGTTGGCGGCCGGGTGCTGGACGGCGAGGGCCGCCCGGTGCGACACCAGCTGATCGAAGTCTGGCAGGCCAACGCCGGCGGGCGTTACGTGCACAAGCGCGACCAGCACCCGGCACCGCTCGACCCCAACTTCACCGGAGTCGGCCGCGCCATCACCGGTGACAACGGCGAGTACTCCTTCACCACGATCAAGCCCGGCCCGTACCCGTGGAAGAACCACGTGAACGCGTGGCGCCCTGCGCACATCCACTTTTCGTTGTTCGGCACCGCGTTCACCCAGCGTCTGATCACCCAGATGTATTTTCCGGGCGACCCGTTGTTCGCGCTCGACCCGATCTACCAGTCGATTGCCGATGCCGACGCCCGCGCCCGCCTGATCGGGCAGTACGACCACAGCCTGAGCGTGCCCGAGTTCTCGCTCGGCTACAACTGGGACATCGTGCTCACCGGACCGAAATCCACCTGGATGGAAAGCGAAGAAGCTCATGACTGACCTTGCCGAAGTAGCTGCCGCCGTGCAGACCACCACCCCGCAGAAGCACGCCCTGCAGACCCCGTCGCAGACGATCGGCCCGTTCTACGGCTACGCCCTGCCCTTTGCGGGCGGACCGGAGCTGGTCCCCGGGTATCATCCCCGCGCCATCCGCTTTCATGGCACCGTCACCGACGGCGCCGGTGAGCCGATTCTCGACGCCCTGCTCGAGATCTGGCAGGCCGACGAGAGCGGCGCGCTCAGCCGAGAACTCGGCAGCTTCGACCGCGACGGTTTCACCTTCACCGGCTTCGGACGCTGTGCGACCACGATCGCCGGCAGCTACACCTTCACGACGCTCAAGCCCGGTGCGGCCGGTGCGGCAGCGCCCTACATTCTGGTGACGGTGTTCGCTCGCGGAGTGACCCACCACCTGTTCACCCGGGCCTACTTCGCCGAGGATGCAGCGCTGCACGCGACCGACGCCGTGCTCAGCGCGGTTCCGGTCGACCGCCGGAACACGCTCATCTGCGTCTCAGAGGGAATCGTCGGGGGAGCCGAGTCGTACCGCTTCGATATTCGCGTGCAGGGTGAGAACGAGACCGTCTTTTTGGACTTTGATGCCTGACCACAGCTTTGATGCCGGGCTGCTCAATCCGCTCAGCCACGGCACTCGGGAATCCGAGCTGACCAGCGATCAGGCCTGGCTGCAGGCGATGGTCGACGCCGAGCTCGCGCTCACCCGGGCGCTCGTCGACGCTGACCTTGCCCCCGAGTGGATGCTCGTGGTCTGCGACGCGCTCGCGGATGCCAGCGAGCTCGACCTCGGTGCGATCGCCGTCGAGGCCAGGGGCGGCGGCAACCCGGTGATTCCGCTCGTGAAACACCTCGGCCGCGCCGCCGAACGGGTGCGGGCCGGCGCGTCCGACCACATTCACGTCGGCGCGACCAGCCAGGACATCCTGGACACGGCCGCAATGATCGTGGCCCGCCGGGTGAGCCGCGAGCTCATTGACCAGCTCGATTCCCTCGGCGCGACCCTCGCCGACCTCGCCGAAGCCCACCGGGGCACCGTGATGACCGGGCGCACCCTGGGCCAGCAGGCGTCACCGACGAGCTTCGGCTTCGTTGTGGCGGGCTGGCTCGACGCCGTGCTCCTCATCGTCAGGCGCCTGGACGGCATTCGCGACACCCTGCCGGTGCAGCTCGGCGGCGCGGTCGGCAACCTCGCCGTACTCACCGAAATCGCCCGCGCCCGGCGCAGCGCAGCCGTCGACACGGACGTGCTCGATGCGGTCATTGACCGCTTCGCCCACCACGTTGGCCTGGTGGTGCCGCGCCTCAGCTGGCACACCAACCGGGTCGTCATCTCTGAACTCGCCTCCGTGCTGGCCGCAGCGGCCGGCGTCGCTGGCACCTTTGCTCTCGACTTGTCGGTGTTGTCCCGCACCGAAATCGCCGAGGTCAGTGAACGTCTCGCTCCCGGCCAGGGTGGATCCAGCGCCATGCCGCACAAGCGCAATCCGGTGTCGGCCGTGCTGATCACGGCGGCGGCGCTGCAAACGCCGGGTCTCGCATCCACCCTTTATGGCAGCATGCTGGCCGAAGACCAGCGTCCGAGCGGCGCCTGGCACGCCGAATGGCAGTCGCTGCGGGTGCTCGAACGGCTCACGATCTCGGCCGTGACGGGCGCCGCGTCGCTCGCCGCGCGACTCGACGTCGACCCGGATCGCATGCGCGCCAACCTCGACCTCACCGACGGACTCGTGTTCAGCGAGCGCGTCACCACGATTCTGGCCGAGACCCTCGGCAAGACCACCGCGTTCGCCCTGGTCGAACGCGCCGCCCAGGAGGCGTTTGCCACCAACCGGCCACTGCAGGTCGTGCTCGCGAGCATCCTCATCGCCGAGGGCTGTTCCGACGAACTGCGCGCGCAGATCTGGGCGGCCTTCGACTATGAGGGCCAGGCGGGGCAGTCGGCAGCGGGCATCGACCGCGTCGTGCGCGCGTTCCGGCAGCGAGCGGATGCCGTGAACCGGCGTGCCGAGGCGGCTGCCGCAACCGATATGGTCGAAGCAGGCACCGGCGCAGCCCACTCCAACAAAGACGTAAGGATTTCATGAGCCAGCCCGTCATCCTGTGCACGATCGAGCCGGCCGCGACCGGCGACGCCAACGCGCCGCTCATCGTTCTCGGCCCCTCGCTCGGCACCACGGCCGACCTCTGGGCCGGCGTCGTGCCGACGCTCGCCGTGACCCACCAGGTGCTCAGCTTCAACCTGCCCGGGCACGGGTTCAGCCCTCGTGCGACCGCAGCGTTCACGATCGAGGAGATCGCCGACGCCGTCGTCGGCCTGGTCGACTCCCTCGGCGTCGACAGCTTTCACTACGCCGGAATCTCCCTCGGCGGTGCCATCGGCCTCGCCCTGGCCGTGAACCACCCCAGCCGCCTGACCAGCCTCGCGGTGTTCTGCTCCGGCGCCAAAATCGGCACGAGCGAGGCCTGGACCGAGCGGGCCGCCGCCGTGCGGGCGAGCGGTACCCCCTCGCTGATCGCTGGCAGCGCCAGTCGCTGGTTTGCCCCCGACTTTCTCGGCCGCGACCCCAAGGCCGGATCAAACGCGCTCGATGCGCTGCTCGACATCGACGACGAATCCTATGCTCTCGCCTGCGAGGCGCTCGCCGTGTTCGACCAAACGGATGCCCTCAGCGGCATCCGCACGCCCGTCCTGTGCGTGTCGGGCGAACTCGATACGGTGACACCGACCGTGCAGTTGCAGGAGTTGGCGGCGCGCATTCCCGGCGCCCGGGCCGTGGAGATCGCCGGGGTCGCGCACCTGCCGGCGCTCGAGCAGCCGATCGAGGTCGGCGCACTGCTCGGGGAATGGGTGGCCGGCGCTTCGGCCCGGGCCGGAGCCGCGGGGGCTTCTGCGGGCGACTCGTCCGCAAGGCGACCCAGCGACTCGGCCGAGCCGCTATCGGCGGACCGCACCGCGGCATCCGCTTACGCTGACGGCATGCTCGTGCGTCGCGCGGTCCTCGGCGATAAGCACGTCGATGCGGCCACGGCTGCGATCACCCCCGAAACCGCGGTGTTTCAGGACTTCATCACGCGTTATGCCTGGGGCGAAGTGTGGACGCGGCCGGGTCTCGACCGACGCACCCGCAGCTTCCTGACCATCGCCGCGCTCGTTACCGGCGGGCATGAGGGCGAGCTCGCGATGCATGTGCGCGCGGCCCTGACCAACGGGTTGAGCCGCGCCGAGGTCAGCGAAGCCATTCTGCACACCGCTATCTATGCGGGCGTGCCGGCCGCCAATGCCGCGTTCACCGTGGCCCGGGAGACCTTCGCCGGGCTCGATGCGGCTGCCACCGAACCCGATACCGACGCGACCACGCCCGACGACACCGCCATTCGGCCGAGCTAAAGGACCCAAGCACCATGGACAAGACCTATCCCTCCGCCGCGGCCGCTGTCGCCGACATTCCCGATGGTGCCTCGCTTGCTGTCGGCGGGTTCGGGCTGGTCGGCGTGCCGATCGTTCTGATTCGCGCACTGCTCGCCCTCGGCAGCACGAACCTGCACGTTGCGTCGAACAACTGCGGTGTCGACGGCTGGGGGCTCGGCGAACTCCTTCGGGAGGGTCGCATAGCCAGGGTCATCGCCTCGTATATCGGTGAGAACAAGGATTTCGCGCGCCGTTACCTCGGCGGTGAACTCGAGGTCGAGCTGACGCCGCAGGGCACGCTCGCCGAACGGCTGCGGGCCGGCGGCACCGGAATTCCCGCGTTCTACACCGCGAGCGGCGTCGGAACCATGGTCGCCGATGGCGGGCTTCCGTGGCGTTATGGCCCAGATGGTGAGGTGACGGTGTCATCGCCGCCGAAGGAGACACGACGCTTCTCTTCGCTCGGCAGTGAGAAGGAATACGTCTTGGAAGAGGCCATCGTCACCGACTATGCCCTGGTGCGGGCCGCGAAGGGTGACCGGCACGGCAATCTGGTGTTTGAGAAATCGGCCCGCAACTTCAACCCGGTCGCCGGCATGGCTGGCCGCATCACCATCGCCGAGGTCGACGAACTGGTGGAACCCGGGCAGATCGACCCCGACGAGGTGCACCTCGCCGGCATCTACGTGAACCGCATCGTGCAGCTCGGCGCGGTGGACGCCGCCGACCTGCCGATCGAGAAAACGACGACGCGGCCGCGGCCTTCGTCTGAAATTGGAGCGAACTGATGGCCCTTACGCGTAATGAGATGGCGGCCCGCGCCGCCCAGGAACTCGCCCCCGATTCCTATGTCAATTTGGGCATCGGTCTGCCGACCCTCATTCCGAACTTTCTGCCCGAGGGGGTGCACGTCGTGCTGCACTCCGAAAACGGGGTGCTCGGCGTTGGACCCTACCCGTGGGAGGGTGAGGCCGATCCCAAGCTCATCAACGCCGGAAAGGAAACCGTCACCGTCAATCCCGGCGCCGCGTACTTCGACTCGGCGCAGAGTTTCGGCATGATTCGCGGCGGCCTGATCGACGTGGCCGTGCTCGGCGCCATGCAGGTCAGTGTGGTCGGTGACATCGCCAACTGGGCGGTGCCCGGCAAGATGATCAAGGGTATGGGCGGTGCGATGGACCTGGTGCACGGCGCCGACACCGTGATCGTCGTGATGGAACACGTGACCAAGACGGGCGAGTTCAAGATCAAAGAGGTCTGCGACCTGCCCTTGACCGGCAAGGCCGTCGTCACCCGCATTATCACCGACCTCGCCGTGATCGACGTCACTCCCGAGGGGCTCGTGTTGCGCGAGGTCGCGCCCGGCGTGACCGCCCTGGCGGTGCAGGCCGCCACCGAGGCGACCCTGCTCGTGCCCACCCCGCCAACCACGATCACGACGCTGCTCGGCGCTGCCGAATGATGCTCGTCGCCGCGACCGTCCTCACCACCCGTACCACCATCCTCACCAACGGAGCCGCCGCATGACCATCACCACCCTCCGCCAGATCGTCATCTGCGAACCGCTTCGCACCCCGATCGGCCGCTTCGGCGGCGCGTTCAAAACCGTTGCGCCGGCCGACCTCGCCGCGGCAGTCATTGTCGCGCTGATGGAACGCACCGGCCTCGACGGCGCCGTCGTCGACGACGTCATCTTCGGCCAGGCCTATCCCACGGCCGAGGCCGCGCCGGTCGCCCGCGTCGCCGCCCTCAACGCCGGCCTGCCCGTCACCGTCGGCGGGGTGCAGGTCGATCGTCGTTGCGGCAGCGGTCTGCAGGCCATCCTCGACGCTGCGATGCAGGTGCAGACGGGGGTCAGTGACCTCGCCATTGCCGGCGGCGTGGACGTCATGAGCCAGGCCCCCATCTACACGGTCGATTCCCGCTGGGGCCTGGCCGGAACCGCCGGGGTGCTGCTGCGCGACGCCCTCGGCCGTGGCCGCGAAACCGCCGGCGGACGCCACTATCCGGTGCCCGGCGGCATGCTCGAAACCGCCGAGAACCTGCGCCGCGACTACAGTCTCGACCGCGTCGAACAAGACGAGCTCGCCGTCGAATCCCAACGCCGCGCCCTCGCCGCCGTCGCCGACGGCCGCTTCGTGGACGAGATCGTGCCGGTCACCGTGCCCGGACGCAAGGGCCCCATCGTCGTCTCGGTCGATGAAACCCCGCGCGAAACCACCCTCGAAGCCCTCGCCGGCCTGAAACCGATCATGGGCAAAGCGGATGCCGCCGCCACCGTCACCGCCGGCAACGCCAGCGGGCAGAACGATGCAGCCGCCGCGTGCATCGTGACCACCCCGGAGCGGGCGGCCGAGCTCGGCCTGACCCCTCTGGTGCGGCTCGCGTCCTGGGCACGGGCCGGCGTCGAGCCGTCGCGGATGGGCCTCGGCCCGGTGCCGGCGACGAAGCTCGCGCTGGAGCGTGCCGGCCTGACCCTGGCCGACATCGACCTGATCGAACTCAACGAGGCCTTCGCCGCGCAGGTACTCGCCGTCAGCCGGGAGTGGAACTTCGCCCCGGAAGACTGGGCCCGCACCAACGTCAACGGCTCGGGCATCTCCCTCGGCCACCCGGTCGGCGCCACCGGCGCTCGTATCCTTGCCACCGCCGCCCGCCACCTGCAGCGCACCGAAGGTCGTTACCTCCTCGAAACCATGTGTATTGGCGGTGGGCAGGGACTCGCGGCCATCTTCGAGCGCGCGTAGGCGCATCCGCTTCGCGAAGACCTGGTCTGCCGTCGCCGAACCGTGAGTTCCACCCATCGACCCGTGAGTTTCGGCGCGAAAACCCGCTCGAAATGGCCTGAAACTCACGGCTCGGTGAGCGGCGAAACCGGAAACTCACGGCTCGGTGAGCGGATGGCCCGACCCACCTACCAGCGCGCGCCCCGTTCGACCAGGGCGGCCCGCACCCGGCGCAGAAGTTCCTGGCCACCAGTCTTCAGGTCGTCGTCGGTGATGCGCACCATGCGCCATTTCTGATCCTCGACCCGCTCGCGGTGGGTGATATCGACGCGGAATTGCCTCTGGTTACTGCGGTGTCCGTCGCCCTCGTATTCGACGCAGACTTTGAAGCGCGGCCACGCCAGATCGACCCGGGCTACGAAGACGCCACGCGCGTCGAGGATCTCGAAGTTGACGACCGGTTCCGGAATACCCGCATCCACCAAGAAGAGGCGAGTCCTGGTCTCCTGCGGAGAGTCGACCGCCGCCCGAGCAAGAGCGGCAGCCTTCCGCAGGGCACGACACCCGCGTCTCCCGATCAGGGCCGCAGCGACCGCGCGAAGCTCGTCGGGCGTGTGCCACGGATTGCGGCCGCTGCAGAGAAAATCCGCAGCGGCCACGAGCTCAACCCGGGGAAGCAGGGGGCCGAGGTCGATCCACGTCTGGATCAAACTGGTCACCGGGAATCCGTACACCCGCTGCGTCGTGCCACCCACCCCCTCGTGCCCGATGATGCCCACAACCTGCGGTGCCCGCACCCCCGGTGGCACCGAGACATGCAGTCGGCGGTCGCCTTCAAGTCGGCTGGGCAACCAGATCCCGTGAATCACGGCCGCCGTCGAGTGGCTGAAGACGTGGGTGGCGGGCATCCGCTTGGAATATGCTCTGGCGAGGTCGAAAGTCGACGCCGGATGCTCGCGCTCCGCCCGCAAACGACGAAACGACAGGGCTGCACGTTCAGGTGTGATGGGCATGCAGCGATCATGACGCCAATCACGATTGCACATATTAGTTATGCACAGGCAAACCACGATCGGCCCGGCCGTGGCCCGGATCAGCCTGGCGAGCGGATGTGGCGGCCCGGTTTTTAGGTGCGGCCTGCCAGGCCACGCGGGCGCGTTGCCGACCCGTGAGTTTCGGTCATCGACCCGTGAGTTTCAGCCCGAAAATGGCAACACATCGTGTCCAAACTCACGGCTCGGTGCGCCCGGGGTCGCGAAACTCACGCCTCGGTGAGCGGATGCCTGGGGCGGCCTCGTGAGGCGGCCGCGGGCATCCGCCTGACGAACCAGCAGCTACTCGAACGCGGAGATGCCGGTGATCGCGCGGCCGACGACGAGGGTGTTGACCTCGTAGCTGCCCTCGTAGGTGTAGAGGGCTTCGGCGTCGGCGAAGACGCGGGCTATGCCCCAGGAGGTGGAGATGCCGTTGCCGCCGAACACCGAACGACCCAGTGCCACGGATTCGCGCATGCGCGCGCTGGCGGAGGCCTTGGCCATCGCGGCGTGCTCCGGCCGCAGCGTTCCGGCCTGCTGCAGCTGGGCGATGCGCACCATCAGGCCGAGCGACGTGGTCGCATTCTCGAGAATGCGCACCAGCTTCTCCTGCACGAGCTGGAACGACGCGATCGGCTTGCCGAACTGCCGGCGCTCGAGGGCGTAGCCCAGCGCATAGTCGTAGGCGGCGAATTGCAGGCCCACGGACTGCCAGCCGACCCAGACCCGCGAATTGGTGAGCAGCCGGTTGGTATCGCGAAAGCTCGTGGCACCGGGCAGTCGGTCGCGTTCGGCGACCACGACGTTCCGCAGGGTGATCGTGGCGTTCTGCACGATGCGCAGGGCGATCTTGTTCTCGATTTTCTCCGCGGTGAACCCGGCCAGGGTCGCGTCGACGATGAAGCCCTTGATCTGGTCGTCGTCGGTGTCGCGCGCCCAGACCAGCACATTGGCCGCGAAGGTTCCGCTGCCGATCCAGCGTTTGACGCCGTTCAGTGTCCAGGAGTCGCCGATGCGGGTGGCGGTTGTCTCCATATTGCGTGAGACATCGGAGCCGTGGTCCGGTTCGGTGAGCGCGAACGCGCCGATCTTGCGCAGGGAAATGGCGTCGGCCAGGAATCGGTCTCGCTGGTCATCGGTGCCGAGCTGGGCGATCGCCGCTGCGAACAGGCCGCTGTGCACGCCGACAAAGGTCGAAATGGACGCATCGACGCGGGCAAGCTCGACGGTCATGAACCCGTGGAGTAAGAAATTGTCGCCGCGCGCACACAGGTCGACGAGGTTCAGGGCGGTCAGGGCGGGGATGATTTCGAACGGGAACGTCTCGTTGTTCCAGTGCTCGGCGACGACGGGTCGAATCTCGCGTTCGAACACCGCGCGGGCTGTGGCTACCAGATTCTGCTCGTCCACGGTGAGGAAGTCCTGGTAGGAGAAGAAATCGGTGGTGGGACCGGTGTAAAACTCGGGGCTGGGCGCATCCACTTCGGTATCGCCGATCTTCGGACTCTCAACGACGGTGCTCATGGCTGGTCCTCTCTGACCGGGTACCCCTGAATTCTGCGCCTGGGAGCGGAAATGCGCAATCTCTCGCAGATTAACCGTGCAATGTGCCTAATGGATGTCCCGATTATGCTCGCAAATTGCCCCGGATGCGCGAAAACTAGCGCGTGGCGGAGGTGTTCATGGTGAGCACGTCGGTGCCGTCCAGGTCGTGCAGGCCGAGCGTCACGGTCACGACGCCGAGTGTGCCGAGCGATGCGACATGGGTGCCGCCGCAGGGGATGCGCACGGTCGCGCCGGGCAGTTCGCACACCCAGTAGCGGCGGTCCGTCAACCGGTCGCCGCCCTGGTCGATGCGTACCGCGGCATCCGTCATGGTCCACACGAGCAGGGTCGCGTTGATGGTCGCTTCCATCGCCGCGAGCGACTCGGCGAAGCCATCGACCGAGAAGCCCTTCTTGCGCAGCGATTTGCCGAGCCGGTAGGTGTCGACCGAAGCGTTCTGACCGATCAATGATTCGTCGATGGCGAGCCCGTCGAAGTCGGGGTGGCCGAGCGCGTCGGCGCGTACCTCTTTTTTCCACCGGTCGGCGAGAGCGTCGTTCAGGGCGAGGGAGGCCAAATGGCACGCGGTGTGGCCGGCGCTCGTGGCGTCGCGCAGGCCCTCGTCAACCTCGACCGTGACGGTGTCGCCGGCTGAAAGCCCGGCCGCGTCGACGACGTGCACCACGACGAAGGCCCAGCCCGGGGTGCCCTTGGCCACTGGAATATCCGCACCGATATACAGCTCGGACCCGTCGGTGGCTCCAACAATGCAGTCCTCGACCGGCCAGAACGCAGCACCGTGATGCAGCAAGGCCTGGTCGGGTCCCTGGTCGGGCCAGCCGGCATCGACCGGATGCACGCAGGTCGCATCGAGCAGTACGGCTGAGCGTCCGTCCGCCAACCGCTCGGAGTGCAGCACGGTCGCCTGCGCGTCGACGGCGCTGCTCGGGTAGAGCACGCGGGTGTCTTCGGTGGGCAGGGTCATGGCTGGTCCTTTCACAAGCGGATGTTGTCGGTCACGCCGACGAAAGAAAGGTGCCGCCACGATCGTGGCGGCACCCGTGCTTGCTAATACTGCGCCAGATGCAGCGCGTGGTACCAGGGGCGGAGAACCCACAGCACCGAGAAGATGCAGAATCTAGCTCTTGCGGGCCCGAGAAGCGGTCTCTTCAGACTTCGCCTTCTTGTCGGCCCTCTTTTCCTTGAGGGACTTGTCGGCAACCTTCTTGGTTGCGTCCTTTTTCGGTGATTTGTCAGCCATTGTGTACTCCTTCGCGCCGAGCCGTGGGGCTCCGTCTCCTCGAGAATACGCGGGTTTGCGGCATCCGTCATCTCCGCAGCCGACCGCGCTACCGCAAATCGCCAGACCCGGTCGGAGCCCTGTGCACGGCTGCCGGTCTGTCGTATGCTGTCGCTGCAACGAACCCGCTCTCCGTCGAAAGGTCATGTCATGAGCCACAGCGCCACCTACCGGGCAGTTCTGTTTGGACCCAACCCGATTGCCGCCGGAACCGAGGTCGAATTGGAATACATCGACGGTGAGTATCAGGACGTCCTGGTGCTCGAAGCGGTCGAGGACACCGAAACGATCACCCGCACTTATAAGCGCGGCCGTGAGACCGACGAGCCCATCCCGTATCGTTTCGTCGAGGAAGACGCCGTCGACGCCGGCGAGGCGGACGTTCCCAACTGACGCAGGCATCCGTTTGACAGCGGATGCTGCAGCGCGCGCTAAATGCGCTTGGTTGCGTCGCGGCCGAGTCGCACCGGCAGGGCCATGAGCGGTCCGACGAAGCGGCGCTGCAGCCTGCGCGCCGGGCCCCAGACGATCTGCACGACATACTGCGACAGCAGCGCGCCGGCCGCGAGGGCCATCGCGATGCCGGCAGCGGTGAGCAATGCGAGCAGCCCGTTGATATCGCCCTCGGAGAGCTGGAGCAACCCGCGAAACAGGGTGAGGCCGGGCACGAGCGGCACGAGCGCCGTCACCATAATGACGAGTGGAGGGGTGCGCACGATGCGCGCCGCGACCGCCGCCAGCAGGCCGACGCCGAGGGCGCTTGCCGCCGAGGCCCCGACCAGTCCGAATCCGCCGGCCAGCGCGGCCACGAACAGAAACTCGGCGAGAGCGCCGAGCACGCAGACCACCCAGACCGCCCGCCACGGTACCTGCACGGCCAGCGCAAACCCGATGACGATGACGATGGCGGCTACGAGCAGTACCGGCAGCACGCCGATGGTCACGATCGGATTCGAGTCGATCTCGAGCAGCAGCCCGAACCGGGCCAAAAACAGGGCGGATCCCGACACCCCGGTGACCAGGCCAGCCGTGATCAGCAGGGCCTCCACCAGTCGGGCGGTGCCGGTCAGGTAAAACCCCGAGAGCGTGTCATGCACGGCACCGAATGTGGTGACACCGGCGAGAAGCATGATGATGGTGGCGACGACGACGAGCGAGGGGTTGGCCGTGGGGTCGATCACCCGCACGACCGTGGCGACGAGGGGGCCGATCGCCCCGCCGACGACCGTCTGGTAGAACAGCGGAACCTGGCGGTGGTCGAGCACCGACGTGATCCAGTCGATGATCCAGGTGGCGATAAAGGCGGCGATGATCACCGTCGGTCCACCGCCGATCAGCACGGCAGCGCCCGCACCGACCAGGCTCCAGCCGATGCGGCGCCACTGTTTGGGAACCTGCGGCTTCGAGCTGACGATGGTCGCGAGGATCTTGCGCGCCTCGGCGACTTCGATCGGCTTCTCGATAATGTCCGCGATCAGCTCCGAGGTGGCGGTGAGCTTGGAATAGTCCAGCGTGCGGTACTTCACGTTGCGGCTGCGGATGATCGACTCGTGCGTCGACGGGTCTTCCTGGGTCAGCGTGATGGTCGTGTGGGTGATATTCGCGTCGGTGCCCTTGAGCCCGTAGGCCCTGGTGAGCGCGATCATCGCGGCGGTGGCGTCTTCGGCGCCGGCGCCGGCGGTGAAGATGACTTCGGCGAGGCGCATGGTGAGGTCGAGCACGGCCCGGGTGTAACCGGAGTGGTCGAGTGTGATGGCGGTGGTCTTGCTGAAACTCATGAGGCAGGCAAATCGAGGGGTCCGAGAACGGATGCTGCGGCGGTCGCGTGCGCGGAGTCCGCGTCGGAGGGGTGGAAGAAACCCGCGAGCACGTCGCGGTAGAGCCGGGCCAGTTCGGAGGACGCGGCGTAGGCGGAGCCGCCGGCAACCTGCACGGCGGTGTCGACGACGAACTTGGCGTTCTGGGTGGCCCGGTATTTGAGCCCGGAGAGCTGCGCAAACCAGGCCGGTCCGACCGCGAATAAACGCTCGTCGACCGCCCGGGCGAGGGCGTCGATCTGCGGATAGATGCCGTCCATCGCAATGACGAGGTCCCCGATCCGCCACCGCGCGACCGGATCCTGCGCGTGCGTGCGCCCCTCGTTTTTCAGCGAGGTGCGACGGTTAGCGCCCAGGGCGGCGAGTTCGAGCGCGCGCTGGCCGATTCCGGTGTACACGGCGCTGAGCAGAATTTCAAAGTTGGCGAAGATGCCGGCGACGAGCGGGTCGCCGTTCGGGCCGATCGGCAGGCGGCGCACGACCCGGTCCGGGCGGGCGAGAGCGCCATCGAGCACGGTGCTCTGGCTCTGGCTGGCGCGCATGCCGAGGGTGTCCCAGTCATCTTTCGAGCGGATGCCGGCATCCGCTCGATCGAGAAACGCCCAGACGATCGCGGGGTCAGCCGGGGCGGAGGAATCCAGGCCGAGGGTGCCGAGCCGGGTCCAGGCGGGCGAGAGTGAGGTGAACACCTTGGTGCCGGTGAACCGGTAGCCGCCATCTTGCTGGGGGAGGGCATCCGTTTGCGAGCCGAACAGCACCAGGTCGTTGCCGGGTTCGCTCACGCCAAAGGCGAAGATTTCGCCTCGCATGGCCTCTTCGAGCACGAAGTCGAGCGAGTGGTCGCCCTGCGCGTTCAGGCTGGCGGCGACACCGGTCCAAACCAGGTGCATATTCACGGCGAGGGCGGTGGCCGGGGCGTGCGCGGCGAGCCGGGTCTGCTCGCGCACGGTGTGTTGCAGGGTGCGGCCGAGTCCGCCGAACTGCACCGGCACGAGGGCGCGCAGGTAGCCGGCAGCGACGAGCACCTCGAGATCTTCGGTGAAGAAGGCGTTGGCCCGGTCATACCCGGCTGCCCGTGAGCGGATGCCGGCCAGCAGCTGATCAGACAGCACCGGCTCGGTCGGGGGAACAAAAACGGGCGCTGCCGGAGAGGTTTCGGGCAGGGTTAAAGCAGGGAGAAACTCGGTCACAGGGACAAGCCTATGCAGCCTTACGCCGTCGCGCCAACACCCGCACGATCACGAGCGCGATTGCCCCGAAAATCGCCAGTACGACCAGCCAGGGCAGAGCAACTCCGAGGCCGATCAGCAGGCCGCCGGCGGCGGCGACGAGGGCGGTCCAACCGGCGATAATGCCGGTCCAGAAATTGTCGGGGCCGCCGGCGGCCACGGTGCCTTCCGAAACCAATTCGAGCTGCACGGTCGAGTAATCGATCTGATCTGCGAGAAAGTCGCGCTGGGACTGCAGGCTTTCGAGCTCACCCTGCCGACTCGACAAAGCGCCTTCGATGCTGATCAGGTCGGTCGTGCTCGTCGCCGAGGCCATCAGTGCCAACAACCGGTCAACCGAGGTGGTCAGAGCCGTGATGCGGGCGTCGAGGTCCTGGCTCTGCTGTGTCACGTCCTGGGCGTTGAGCGAGACGAAGTTGAGCCGGCCGAGTTTCTTGAGCTCGGCCAGGGTACGGTCGAGTTCGTCGGACGGAATACGCAGGGTGAGGGTGGCGCTCGCTGGCTGGACGTCGGTGCCCGGGTTTTCGCTGCGGCTGTCGACGCGTCCGCCGGCCTGTTCGGTGATCGTGACGGCGGATTCGCTCGCCGCGACCGGATCAGTGGCCGTGATCGACATGGACCCGGTGGTGATGACGTCCCGGTTGGACGTGTTCACGTCGCCCGTAGTGCCGGTGACGACGCTGCCGTCGGGGGCTTTGTCGACCGAAAAGTCCTGTTCCGGCGCGACCTCGCCGATGCCGCCGTCCGCCGAGCCCGTGCTCCCAGACGAGTCCGTGCTCACCGAACCACTATTCGCCGTGCATCCCGCCAACAAACCGGCGGTCAGCAGGACCGCGATCACTCCCCAGGTTCGTCTCATGACTCACCGTACCGAGCGGGGTGGGGGCGCTGTCTGGGGGCAGTCTGGGAGTCGGATCACAATTGGGACTCGGCGCCTACCCCCGAAGTAAGGTCAGGGAGTCGGCGAGCAGCCCGACTGCACATTCAACCCAACTGCACACACGATCAGGAGGACAACATGGGATTCGTAGACGATGCCAAGGATGCACTCGATGCCACGGGCAAAAAGATCGGCCGGGCGGTTGATGACGCCAAGGACCGCGTCGAAGACCGGGTCGACGAGGCCAAGGCTGACGTCAAGGTGAAGAAGGCCGAGGGCGAAGTCAAGCACGCCGAGGCCGAGCGCAACGCCACCGAGGCCAAGAACGACTTCAAGGCCACGCTGCGCGACGATAATTAGCACATGACCTGGTGGGCGGAGCGGACGCGCCGAGCGCGTCGGTCCCGCCCACCGCTGTTGCACGTGGCAACGGATGCCGGTACCGGCCCTGTCGTCATTCTCGTGCACGGCATCGCGTCGTCCTCGATCACCTTCTACGAGGTGATCCCGCGGCTCACCCCGAATCATCGGGTGATCGCGGTGGACATTCTGGGCTTCGGGCAGTCGCCGGCACCCGACGGCTGCGAGTACCGGCTGGAGGATCATGTCGGGGCCCTGGCCGCGACCATCCGCTCATTGAAACTGCGCGAGCCGTTCGTGCTGGTCGGCCACTCCCTCGGCAGCCTGATCAGCACCCGCTACGCCGCGATGCAGCGGCAGGGCCCGGGGGCGAGCGTCTGGCGGAGGCTGACCGGCAGCGGCACGGTGTCGCGCGTGGTGTTGGTCGGGCCGCCGGTCTATGTGTCACCGAGCGATATCGGCGACCCACGAGTCAAAGCGCGAGTCAGCGCCTACCTGCGGGCCTACGATTTTCTGCGCGCCAACAAGGATTTCACACTCGCCAACGCGTCCATTATCACGCGGCTGCTCCCCAAGGGCATCTTTGAACTGACCGAGAAAACCTGGACGCCGTTCATCAAGTCGATGGAGCACTGCATCGAATCGCAGACCGTGGTGAGCGATATCGCGAGCCTCGAGGTGCCGGTCGACGTGATCTACGGCGCGTTGGACGCGTTCATCGCGCAGGGCAGCATGACCATCATTGAGCGGATGCGCCACGTCACCATGCACCGGGTCGAGGCCAACGACCACATCATCCGCCGGCGCCTGGCCCGGGTGCTGGTGAACGTGATCGACAGCTGAGCTAGACAGCCGGGTAGGTCACCCCGGTGAGTTCCTCCGAGACCGACCAGAGGCGGCGGGCATCCGCTTCATCGAGGGAACGTTTGGGCAGCCTGGCGGGAGCCGGTGCGCCGGTGAGTTCGCCGAACCCGCCAGGGCCGTAGTAACCGCCGCCGGCCGCCGCGGGATTCGTCGCCGCGTACAGGGCGGGAAGAACGCCTTGGTCGACCTGCTGCCACATCCAGCCGATGCGGTGTGAGGCTTCGTTGGCGGCGAGAAAGATGCGGGCCGAGGCCCCGTTATGGGTGGGGCCGGAGATCTGCAGGTTCGTGATTGTTGCGCCCGGGTGCGCGGCGACGCTGCGCACGCCCCAGCTCCCGACGACGCTGCGCCGGTTGAGCTCGCGCGCGAACATGAGCGTGGCCAGTTTGGAGAGTCCGTAGGCGCGGTGCGCGCGGTAACGCAGACCCTGCAGGTCGGTGAAGTCGAGGCGGCCGCTGCGGGCGATGAGGCTCGACAGGCTCACGACCCTGCTGGTGCCGGCCGCCCGCAGCAGCGGAAGCAGATGCGCGGTGAGCGCAAAGTGTCCGAGGTGGTTGGTGCCGAACTGCAGCTCGAAGCCGTCTTCGGTTTCGTCGCGCACCGGCGGCATCATGAGGCCAGCGTTGTTGAGCAGAATATCGATCGGGCGGCCCTCGTTCCTGAGCTCCTCACCGAATCCGGCGATACTCGAGAGCGACGCCAGATCGAGATGACGGATGCTGACGCTCGCCTCCGGGGCCTGCTCGTTCAGGAGCTTGACGGCCGCGGCGCCCTTCTCCTCGTTGCGCACGGCGAGAATGACCTCGGCGCCGGCCCGGGCGAGGCGGCCGGTCAGGCCGAAGCCGAGGCCGCTGTTAGCGCCCGTGACGACGGCCAGCTGGCCGTGCAGGTCGGGAACCTGGATGTCGGGAAGGGGTTTGCTCGTGGTGGCCGGCGCGGTCTTGGTCATGGTGCTCCCGAGTAGTGGTGGTAATTCAGCCAACCCGTTCGTGCGGGGAAAGTCACGCGTCGGTCGCGAGCCCGGGCAGATTCACGGGTGGCCGCCCTCGCGCAGCATTCCGGGGCAGGTGCATCTCGGCAAGCGACGAGGGGGCATCCGTTCCCGGCCGCCTAACTTTGGGGCGGGTCGCCGATGCGCTCGAGGGCGTCGACGATAAGGGCCCAGAACTTCTCGTGGTCGAGGTCGACGGCCACCTGGGTGGTGCAGTCGGCCGGGGCCGGCGCACGAAAGTCGGCCACGGTCATGCCGAGCGTGAGGGTGCCGGCCAGTTCCACGTCGAGCGGGGCCTTGCGCACGGTGATGACACTCGGGTCGATCACGTAGGCGACCGCGCACGGGTCGTGCACCGGCGGGTAGTCGAAACCCTGGGCATCCTTGTAGGTTTCCGCGAAGAAGGCGAGCAGTTCGCCGACGAACCGGGCCGGCGCTGTGCCGACGGCGGCGATGCGGGTGACGATGTCGGGGGTGGCGAGGGCCTGGTGGGTGAGGTCCAGCCCGATCATGGTCAGCGGCCACGTTTCGTTGAACACGATGTGGGCAGCTTCGGGGTCGATGACGATGTTGAACTCGGCTGTGGCCGACCAGTTGCCCACGTGGTAGCCGCCACCCATGAGCACGACCTGCTTGACCCGCTCGACGATGCGCGGCTCTTTGCGGGCGGCGAGGGCGATGTTGGTCAGCGCCCCGGTCGGCACGAGGGTGATTTCCCCGGGCTCGTGCGCCATGATCGTGTCGATGATGAGGTCGACGGCGTGCCGGGCGTCGAGCTCGAGGGTCGGTTCGGGCAGCACCGGGCCGTCGAGGCCGGATTCGCCGTGAATCGTCGGCGCCGTCTCGATCTTCCGCACCAGGGGCCGCGGGCAGCCGGCAGCAAACGGGACCCCGGTGATGCCGGCGACCCGGGCGACGGACAGGGCGTTGCGAGTGACCTTGGCGAGGGTCTGGTTGCCCATCACCGTGGTCACGGCGACAAGTTCGATGTTCGGATTGCCGTGTGCGAGCAGCAGCGCGATCGCATCGTCGTGGCCGGGGTCGCAGTCGAGGATGATTTTGGTGGAGCCTGTCAAATCTTTTGTGTAAGTGTTGGGAATTGGTTAGAGGTGGGGGTTGATTCGGTCGGGGTAAATCATCACGAGCTGGCTGAGGGCTTGCTTC